>NZ_BAEV01000044.1 GCF_000246895.1 Clostridium arbusti SL206
CTATATATACTAATAATACTTTTAATTTCTCCTTACCTCTAGGAATAGGAATTCGAGAAATATTATTAATAAAATCAATATTTTATATTTTTAAATCAATACCACTTTTCTTCTCTAGCATCATTAATTCTATTAAATGAACTATCTGTGCTCCAGCCTCTACTGGTGGTGTTCCATTTTGGTATATATTAGAAACTACCGTTCTCTGAGATTCTGATTTTGAACTACTTGCTTCATATGCCATATAACTACTCATACTCTCACCCGTATCAAGTCCTGGACGCTCTCCTACAAGTAAAACTGTAATCTTAGCATTTAGTGCTTCACTTATTTTATCCATAGTAGCAACTCTAGCATATTTTACAAATATAGGAGTTCCCATCTTATAGCCTTTTGCTTTAAGTCCATCCCTCATTATATAATATATATCTTCTATATTTGCATTGATAGCTGGTGAACTTAATCCATCTCCGGCTATTATTTGGACATCTGGACTTTTTATGCAATTGTTTTTTATACACTCTATAGTCTCTTCAGAAAACTTTCTACCTAAGTCAGGTCTCTGTATATATTGCTCTTTATTCATAACTAAGGTTTTAACCTTAAAAAAATTAAGTTTGTCTATAATAGTTTCATCCACATAAGACCAAACAGCATCCATGGCTACTGCATGGTCTGCCCTTAATTTCAAAAGGGTTTTCGTCTTATATCTCGCGCCAGCCCTTCCAACACAAATTCTTGCATTAGTTGTTTTTTTCATATGCTTGTATACTTCGCAATCCATATTCATAACTTCACCTCATTCTAAGCCATCGCTCTTTTTAAAAATATAGCTGGATCTCCTGCCCTTTCTGTAAGCTTTCCGTCTTTTAAAATACCCAATTCTTCAAGTCTTTGTTCAAATTCTTTAATAGGTCTTTTACCCGATATTTCTCTTAAAGTTGCAATATCATGGTAACTTGTAGATTGATACATGAGCATTATATCATCAGCACATGGAACTCCCATAAGATACGTACAATTGGCATTTGTCAAAAGCATTGATAAATTATCCATATCATTTTGATCTGCTTTCATATGGTTTGTATAACATACATCAACTCCCATAGGTAATCCTGTAAGTTTACCCATAAAATGATCTTCAAGTCCAGCTCTTGTAACTTGACTTCCATTATATAAATATTCAGGTCCTATAAATCCAACAACTGTATTAACTAAAAATGGATTGTATCTTTTGGCAAATCCATAACATCTTGCTTCCATAGTAAGTTGATCTGAGCCATTATGACCATCAGATGAAAGTTCAGAACCCTGACCAGTTTCAAAATACATGAAATTTTCTCCCTTTGAACTTTTTCTTTCCTTCATAAGTTCATATGCTTCATCCATAAGAGCAATATTTATTCCGAAGCTTCTATTGGATATTTCTGAACCCGCTATACTCTGAAACATCAAATCCATTGGAACACCCTTTTTTAATACCTCCATTTGAGTAGTTACATGAGCAAGTACGCAATTTTGAGTTGGAATATCCCATTCAGTAGTAAATTCATTAAACTTTCTTAAAATTCTAGATACACTATCTATACTATCATTTACGGGGTTTAAACCTATTACAGCATCGCCTACTCCATAGCTCATTCCATCCATAACAGACGCCATTATTCCCTCTATGTCATCTGTTGGATGATTTGGCTGAAGTCTTGAGGAAAGAGTTCCTCTCTCTCCTATTTTTGTATTGCAAAAAGCTGTATTACTAATTTTCTGTGCTGCATATATAAGATCCATATTACTCATAAGTTTTGTAACTGCAGCTATCATTTCAGCTGTAAGTCCATCCCTTATTGATTTTATTTTTTCTTCTGAAGAACTAAGTATAAATTCTCTAAATTCTCCCACTGTAATAGATTTTATTTTACTATATTCATATTCATCCACTGAATCCTGTATAAGTCTTGTAACTTCATCATCTTCATAGGAAACAACTGGATTGTTTCTTAATTCTTCAAGAGTAACATCTGCTAATACAATTTTTGCGGCTATCCGTTCCTCCGTACTATCGGCTGCTATTCCTGCTAGTGAATCCCCTGATTTTTCCTCATTTGCTTTTGCCAGTAAATCCTTTATATCTTTAAATTCATAGATTTTATTAAATAATATTGTTTTCAAATTCATAAAAAATCACCCGTCTCATATATTTAAATTGCCTTATTTTCTTCCTGCACTGTTTCTATTGAACTAATATCTTTAGCTTCTGAAGCTGTAACCTTTGAATATACAAAATAATAAATAGCTGCAAGTACGTAAGCTCCAATTACAAAAGATACTGTTGAAGCATTGGAATATCCAACAGTTATTAGTAATATTCCATCTAATACAAGAGATATTACTGGTAAAGAATAGGCAACTTTATATGGTCTCTCTAAGTTTGGCTCCTTTTTTCTTAAAATCAACAATGAAATCATACTTACCGCATGAAGTGCAATTGCCCCAAAGCTTGATATTACTATAATTGTTGCAGTATTATTCAAGAGTACAAATAGCATACCTATAAGACTTGGTATAATTATAGCTGTAATTGGCGAACCTTTTTCATTTACCTTTGATAAGAATTTAGGTAAATATCTAGATCTAGACATAGCAAATATTTGTCTTGAATATCCCATTATTATTCCATGAAGGCTTGCTACAAGTCCAAATAATCCTATAAAACTCATTAATTTTGAAAACACATTTCCCTTTCCATAGATTGCATCCAAAACCTGTGGTAGTGGTGAATCAGTAGATCCCAAAACTTTAGCATCTAATACTCCAGCTGTACATATAAAAGTTATAAGGGCTAAAACCACAAGAGTAAGTATTGCAAGTATAAAGCCTTTAGGTACATCCTTTTTAGGATTTTTGCACTCCTCTGCTGACATAGCCCCACCTTCTGCAGCTAAATAAAACCATATTGCAAATGGAATTGCATTAAATACTCCCCTAAAACCTCCTCTAAAGGAATTCTGTCCTATTATTTTTGTAGTATCAATATGTGTAAAACTAGCACATGCAAATATTATAAGTCCTACAATGGCAACAATAGTTACTACAGTTTCAATGATAGCTGCAGTTTTAACACCTCCACAGTTTATAATTATAAAGATTGCATAAGTTATAAGTGCAGCTGGAACTATCGGCACTATCGGTATAATAAAATGAATATAAGCTCCAATAGATATAGCTATTGCTGGTGTTGCAAATAAAAACTCCATAATAGATGAAAACCCTGCAAAAAATCCTCCAAACCTTCCCATTGCTCTGCTTGCATATTCAGAAGATCCACCTGCATCGGGTATAGCCGTAGCTAATTCTGCGTAACTAAACATAAACGCAGTATAAAACAGTGTTACAATTCCTATTGCTATTATAAAACCTATAGGTCCTGCAAATGATAGTGCATTATTCCATCCAAAATACATTCCCGATATAACCATACCTACAATAATAGCCCAAAGTTGAAATGGGGATAGTGTCTTTTTTAATTTATTTTCCATTATAAATTTCCTCCTATTAACTATTAAAAATTAATGTTTTTACCATAACAGGTATGGCACCTGCTATAGGTCTTCCAATATCAATATAATCTCCGTTACTAGTTGAAATGCCATCTATACATACTATTTTTTTATACATTCCACATTTATTTCTTAAGATTTGTCCAAGAGCCTTTGCAAAATCATTTTCAGCAACAATTATTATTGGTTGATCTTTTAATTTTTGAAATGCCTTGCTTATCCCCCCGGCTATAGTCTGTATATTCTTATATGAAGGACTTTTTAATCCCTTAAATGCTATAGCAACAACTGCATATTCTGAATACAGTTTTATCTTATTAAAAATACCTTCACATAAAGATTTTTCATCTAATAATAAATTATCTTTGAGCTTTATTATAGGAATATTTTTAATAGGCAATATATTCTCATTAAAATCTATAGTACTTCCGCTTATTTTTATAGAGTGACTTCCAGCCCCTATTACAGTAGCCCTTATCTTTTCTTTTGGTTCTAAAATCTTACACCTGTATTTTTTTAAAATTTCTCTTATAGAAATTCCAATAATGGGACCTATATCTCCATACTTTAAAAGATCTGATAATGTGCTTACTTCATAATCACTGTATATGAATTCTGCAACACCACCTGAAAATATTAGAGTTTGAACTTTTATTTTTTTATTATCATGTTCAATAAAAAGATTTTTTTCTTCACATAATAAATTATTATTATTGCTGATTTTGAACAGAATATTTGCAAATGAATCTGCAAGTACTCTTAAATACTTAAGCTCAGGTTTAACTCCAATAGATATGTTTAATCCTAAACTACAAATTAATTTATTTATCTTATTAGAAATATAGATTACATTTCCTTCTTCATCAAACCGTAGAAGTCTTCCACCTATATTCAATGCGAAAGAATCTATCAGCTCTCCTTCAGAAAATATAGCTGCATTAGTAGTTCCTCCACCTATATCAAAGTTTATAACTTTATCTAAAGTATTTTTAGATATTTCAGCGCTTCCTGCTCCAAAACCTGCTAATACTGCTTCTAAGTCAGCTCCAGCAGTAGCTACTACAAAGTCTCCTGCAAAATCTGAAAGTACATTTAGAACCTGTTCAGCATTTTCTTTTTTAGAAGTTTCCCCTGTTATAATAATTGCTCCAGTGGAAATACTCTCTTTTTCTACACCTGCCATTCTATACTCTTCTAATATTATCTTCTTTAATTCTTTCAAATTTATCTTATCTTTAGATAACAATGGAGTAAAATATATTTTGCTTCTATAAATTATATTTTTCTCGGTAATCTTAATCTTTGGTACCAAGAAAGAACTGGCTGTATTTTGTACTGTGATTTCACTAAATATAATCTGTGTAGTAGTTGTACCAATATCAATTCCCACGCTTAATATTTTTTCTTGCATTATTTTTTAATTCATCTCCTCCTCTTTAATTTATACTCAAACTAAAAAAGAGCTTAAAACACCTTATATGTTTTAAGCTCCATTGCTTATTAAACTAATATTTATATTAAAAAGTTTATTATAATTATAAATTTAAATAAGTGCTCCGTTGCACTTCCTTTATAATTTAAAATAAGTCTACCATAATAATTTATCAATGTAAAGTATATTTTTATAAAGATATAATAAAATTCTATTATTTTTATTATTAATTATACATTTTTTATGTAATATTCCCTCTACAATGAAAATGTTTCAATCAAAGCAATATATTCCTATTCTTATAACATTCATTAGTATATATTTCTTTAATTGAAAGCTATATTATCAATTTAAAAATGAAAACATAGCTTTTGTGCCATTGATATTTGATTCAATATTCATATCTCCATTCAGTTTATCCTTTACTATACTTTTAACAATATCTAAACCAAGGCTTCCATGTTCTTTAGGATATTTATTAAAGCCTTGTCCACTATCTCTTACAGATATATTAGAATACATAATACCCTTTTTTATAACAATCTCTATATACCCCTGATTTTCTTTAACAAAAGCATGCTCAAGAGAATTTTCAATTAATTCATTTATAATAATAGCTATAAAAGTAGCTTTATCTGAGTCCACATATAAACTATCCCCTAAAAGTTTTATATCAATTTTTTTATTATATTGTATAGAATTTCTTATGGCATTATCTTTAATCTTACCTAATATAGTTTTTATGTCCACATCATCTATGCCATTTTGAGCTAATACCTCATGAGTTGCTGCTATACTCAGTATCCTACCTATGCTTTCATTAAAAGCATTTCTAGCTTCTTCATTATTTATTCGCCTTGATTGTAATCTTAAAATACTTGCTATAGTTTGAAGATTGTTTTTAACCCTATGATGAATTTCTCTTATAGCTACAGCCTTTAATATAAGTTGTTTTTCCTTCTCTCTTATATCTGTTATATCTTTAATCAGCATGATAACAGTACACTCATCCTTTGATTTTTTTGAAACTGCATATTTTATCTGCAAACAAAATTTTCCCATAGTTATTTCAAATGATATGGATTTATTTTTGCTTATTATGTTATTAAAATCAACTTTACTCAATACTAAATTGTTAAATTTCATTCCTATTATATTATCTTTATATCCAAGTTTTTTGTATAATTCCTCAGCAGTATGATTTGCATAAATAGAAATTGCATATTTATCAAATACAAGTATAGCATCATTAATAAGATTAAAATCAATGGTATTTCGTAAATCAGGTTCTTTTAGATTCATAATGGTTTGAGTTAATTGATCTGTAGTTTCTGATAATATTTCCATATTTCTATTTTTACTTATATCTTCCGTTATATCTTTTTCCATTATAAGTACTGCAATCACTTCACCTATTGTATTCTTGATAGGTACAGTATTCTGTTTTACTACTCTGTTTTCCTGAGTAATGGCCTTTAAATCAGAAGTTCCCATACCTATTTCAAGTGTTCTAAGCACAGCTGGCTCATTCTCTCTTAAAGCTAATTCACCAACTACTGAATTTTTATATAATGATAGGGTATTTGATGGTTTTGCCTCTGAAACTACAATAGCAGCACCTGAATCTCTAATTAAACAATCAATGAATATATCACCTTTCACTAAATTTGAAATGCTAGGAAGATGCTCTTCAATACTTTCTAATATGCATATGTCCTCTTTTGATAACTCAGTATGTTTTTCGCATAACTTCTTTAACATATTAATCTACCTTTCTGTAACGTTCAACTAAAATTTTTGAGGTTTCAAGAATTGAGCATTGCCTATCCATACTCAATTTTCTAATATGTTTATAAGCATCATTTTCCTTTATGGAATATTTATCCATCAAAAACTCCTTTGCCTTATGTATTATTTTAATATCTTGAACTCTTTCTTTAGCTTCAATAATTTCATTCTTAATGTTTTTTATTTCCTTCCCCTTTGAAATCGCAATTTCAATTTGAGGAATTAGATTTCTTTCATCTATGGGCTTTACTATATATCCAATAGCTCCTATTTCTTTAACCTTATCAATAAATTCTTTTCCACTATAAGCCGTAAGCATCATTATTGAATCTACAAGGTTTTCTTTAATTATAAGTTTACCTGCTTGTATACCATCCAATTTAGGCATCTTTATATCCATAAGTACTAAATCTGGTTTATGTATTCTGCATAATTCCACAGCTTGAAGTCCATCAGCAGCTTCTCCAACCACATTATATCCAGAAGACGTAAGCATTTCGGAAATATCCATTCTTGTAATAGGTTCATCTTCTGCTAATACTATTTTACTACTCATATTTAAAACCCCCTTAATAAAACTTTTAGGCATATGAAAATAAATAGTAAGTCAAATATACTAGCATACTGACTAGTTATTTATTTGAATGTGCCTTATAAGAATAATTATCATATAAATATATTGAAATTAATGAGTAACATAATAAAAATATTTTCCAAGTAAATACGCCAACGAATAAATAAGAAATATGATTATAACTCCATCATTTATGAGAAACTTTCTTATGTTAATCTTATTTAACCGCTTCAAAATTATGTCTACATGTTAATAGTGCAATATTTTTTTACATTATACTATATTTATATAATATAATACAGGCCTCTCCAATATAGAATAACAACTATTTTAATCGTCAATAATCCTAAGATTTTAGCATTTATAAATAAATTTTACTTCTATATGAACCTTTAAATTTTTTACTACATAATATATAAAGATATATTTTGTAGGAGTGATTTAATTGTATGATATAAAACCTAAAACCTTTGATTTAAAATCAGTTAATGGCATTTCAGCAAGACAATTAGATGAACATTATAAGCTATATGTGGGCTATGTAACTAACTTAAATAAAATCTGGAATACTCCATATATACCCAGTAATTATACTGATAGTAATCCAACTTATTCAAAAATGCGAAGTTTAAAACTCGGTGAAACATACTCATTAAATGGTGTAAAACTTCATCAACTTTATTTTCAAAATATGACCGGGGGCAACAACACTGCAAGTGGTCCTTTATTAAAAGCCATAATAGATCAATTTTCTTCTTATGATAATTTTATATCCTATCTAACAAATGTAGGTTTATCCATGAGAGGCTGGGCAATTCTTTCCATTGATTCTATAGATAATAGATTTCATATAATAGGAAGTGATTTACACGATACAGGTGCCGTATGGCTTTCATATCCACTACTAGTTATGGATGTTTATGAGCATGCATATTTTATGGATTTTGGGGCAGATAGAAAAAAATATATATCTACATTTATTAAAAACATAAACTGGAAGGTTTTAAATAATAGATTTGCAAAATATGTTTCTGCACTTCAGATTACAAATATGAAACGATACAATAAATATCCGTTTGAATTACCTTATTAATCTTAATGACTTTTATATAAAAATAAAAACTTATAATAAAAAGAGAAAAAGGAGTAACCTGTTTAAGCTTCTCCTTTTATCTCTTTTATCTATTTTTTGTTAAAGCATTGATTACTTTATCTGCTTGTTCTTGGGTAATAACTTTATCACTTACTAACTTATTTAGAGTATCCTTTTGTTTTTCTCCACTTTCTTCACTTATATTATCTATATTTGCTATAAGCGCATCTAATATTTTACTAGACTGATCTTTAGTTATTGTAGCATCGTTTACTAATGTTTGAAGTCCAGTTTCATAATTTTTCTTAATCTCATCCTTATTAGGCTGTTTTTCAACTAAATTTTGTGTTGAATTTTTAGAACTTGAAGTGTTTCTATTACCACATCCTGCAAATAAAAGTGTGGACATAACAAAAGCTAACAGTATAATAGCTGCCCTATTAAAAGTTTTAAACTTTTTCACTGTAAAGCACATCCTTTATAAATATTTAATTATATGTTTTATACACTATTAGTATGGTATGGTTTTATAGCATTTATACATGATATAAAAGTAATGAGATCCCTTTATTAAAAAGATAGACACCCAGTTAAATTGGAAAATATGAATTTCTGCTGAATATTCAATACTTCTTTAAGTTTTATTTCGAGTTCACCAACTTAAGAAAAGGTACACAATATTACACGTGTACCTTCTTTGCTATTTTAATGATAATTAAAATATTATTTCTGTTTAGTGGTTTCTGTAGACTTCAAACAATTAACTTCCAAAACAGCACCTTTGATTACATTAAAAATTTGTTCATCTGTGAGTCCTGTCTTGTCTTTAATTATTTCTAAAACTTTTGCGTGCTTAATTGTACCTTCCCATTTGTTCTCCTTACCTAACTGTTCTACTGCATTAACCGCATTTTTTACTACAGCTATATCTTTATTATATTTGTCTATATTAATCTTCTGTATTAACTGCTGTCTCTGTAGTTCCAGAAAATCTTTATGTTTATTATAGAATTTTCTAACGTAGTAGAGTGCAATACCTAATATTGTACTTATTATTACTTCTATAATTGGTGTTAGTACTTGGCTTATTAATATTTCTTTCATCTTCCAACTCCTCTGAACAATTTATTTTTGACAATTTAAAAACCATTATCCTATTAGCTTTTAAAAAAATCCCCACTCTATTTTTATTTAATAAAGTGAGAACTTATGCTATGCATTTTCTTAAACTACATATTGCCTTTAATATCTCCAAGCGACCGCTCTAAACCGCCTCTAAATTTATATCAAAAAACGAAAAAAGCCACTAAGATGTATTATTAAAAATACACCTTAATGACTTATCTATTAATTTAAATATTATTGTTATAAACTCAGTGTTTTCAAGGCTTCACGTTACCTCAAAAGCTATTCCCACTCAATGGTTGCAGGTGGTTTACTAGTAATATCATATACTATTCTGTTTACACCTTTAACTTCATTTACTATTCTTCTTGAAACTTCATCTAAGACTTCATAAGGAATTCTTGCCCAGTCAGAAGTCATTGCATCAGAACTTGTTACAGCTCTTAGTGCTACTGTATGACAATAAGTTCTTTCATCTCCCATAACTCCAACTGATCTTATGTTTGGAAGACATGCAAAGTACTGCCATATGCTTTCATCAAGATTTGCTTTTGCTATTTCATCTCTAAATATAGCATCTGCTTCTCTTACTATTTCAAGCTTATCTTCTGTTATTTCTCCAAGAACTCTTATACCAAGTCCTGGTCCTGGGAATGGCTGTCTCCAAACTAATTTATGAGGTATTCCAAGTTCTTCTCCTACAGCTCTAACTTCATCTTTAAAAAGTTCTCTAAGTGGTTCTATTAGTTTGAATTCCATATCTTCTGGAAGTCCACCTACGTTATGATGACTTTTTATTGTTGCTGAAGTAGCAGTACCACTTTCAACTACATCTGGATAAATTGTTCCCTGAACAAGATAAGCTATATCTCCTAACTTCTTTGATTCTTCTTCAAATACTCTTATAAATTCTTCACCTATAATTTTTCTCTTCTTTTCAGGATCACTAACTCCTGAAAGTTTAGTTAAAAATCTATCTTTTGCATTTACCCTTATAAGATTCATATCAAATTGTTTTCTAAAGATATGTTCAACTTGATCTCCCTCATCTTTTCTAAGAAGACCATGATCTACAAAAATGCAAGTTAGTTGTTTACCTATAGCTTTATGCACAAGTACTGCAGCTACTGAAGAATCAACCCCACCAGAAAGAGCACAGATAACTTTTCTATCTTTAACAATTTCTTTAATTTGTTTAATTTTTTCTTCAGCAAAAGAAGACATTGACCAATCACCTTTTAAATCACAAACCTTAAATAAAAAATTAGCTAACATTTCTTTTCCAAAAACTGTGTGCTCAACTTCAGGATGGAATTGAACTCCATATATATTCTTTTCTTCATTTACCATTGCCGCTACAGGACATTGTTTAGTAGTTGCTATTATTTTGAAATCTGCTGGCGGTTCTGATACATAATCTGTATGACTCATCCAAGCTATATTATTTTCTTCTATTTTATCAAAGATTTTGCAATCCTTAGAAAGATTAAGTTCAGTCTTTCCATATTCTCTGATTTCTGCACTTTCTACTTTACCACCTAGTGTATGAGTTATAAGCTGATGACCATAGCATATACCAAGTATTGGAATTCCAAGATCAAATAATTCCTTATCAACCTTTGGTGTATTCTCACCATAAACACTATATTGACCTCCAGTGAAAATTATTCCCTTTGGATCCTTTTCCTTAATTTTATCAATAGAATATGTGTATGGAACTATTTCGCAATATACATTATGTTCTCTTACTCTTCTAGCAATAAGCTGACTGTATTGACCACCAAAATCTATAACTAAAACAAGTTCTCTTTTCATATTTTCCTCCGAATTTTTTTATACTTAACGCAGTATGATATAAAATAGACTAGCATACTCACTAGTTATTTCTTTGAATTTGCCTAACATCATAATAAGCTATTAATATATAATTATCCATTCACTATATTTATGAATGGATAACCTACACTAATAAACTTATTATAATACTTAACTTATGTCAATGGGTAACTAAACTTTATTGATTAACACTGTAATTAGGTGCCTCTTTTGTTATAGATATATCATGAGGATGACTTTCTCTTAATCCAGCAGATGTCTGAACCACAAAGTTTGCAGTCTCATACATAGTGTGTAAATCTATAGCTCCTAGATATCCCATACCTGAACGAATACCTCCTACAAGCTGATAGATTGTATCTACCACCGATCCTTTAAATGGCACTCTTCCTTCAACGCCTTCTGGTACAAGCTTCTTATTTCCTTCTTGGAAATATCTATCCTTACTTCCATTTGCCATTGCAGCCAAAGAACCCATACCTCTGTATACCTTATAACTTCTACCTTGATATATTTCTATTTCTCCTGGTGCTTCTTCGCATCCAGCAAACATTGATCCTAGCATAGCTACGCTGGCTCCTGCTGCAAGTGCTTTAACTATATCTCCTGAATACTTTAGTCCACCATCTGCAATTACAGGTACTCCATATTTGTTTGCAACTTCAACACAATCCATAACTGCTGTAAATTGTGGTACTCCTATTCCTGAAACAACTCTAGTTGTACAAATAGATCCCGGTCCAATACCAACTTTTACACAGTCAACACCAGCTTCTATAAGATCTTTTACAGCTTCTCCCGTTGCTATATTTCCTGCAATAATTTGAATATCAGGATACTTAGCTTTTATCTTCTTAACAGCTTCAACTACCCCTCTTGAATGTCCGTGTGCAGTATCAAGTACTATAACATCAACATGTGCTTTCACAAGTGCATCTACTCTTTCCATCATGTCTCCAGTAACACCTACACCAGCACCACACAAAAGCCTTCCCTGTTTATCCTTTGCAGCATTTGGAAATGCCTTAACTTTTTCTATATCCTTGATTGTAATAAGTCCCTTTAAATAATTATTTTCATCAACTAAAGGAAGTTTTTCAATTTTATGTTTCTTTAATATTTCCTTTGCTTCTTCTAATGTAGTATTTTCAACTGCAGTTATAAGTCCCTCTGAAGTCATAACTTCTGAAATAGCTCTCTTATAGTCATTCTCAAACACTATATCTCTATTTGTAATTATACCTACTAATTTTCCTTCTACAGTTACTGGAACACCAGAAATTCTATACCTAGACATTAAATTTAGAGCATCTTCAATTATATTTTCAGGTGCTAATGAAAACGGATTAGTTATTACTCCATTTTCTTGTCTCTTTACTCTATCTACTTCTAAAGCCTGCTCATCAATTGTCATATTCTTGTGAATTATACCAATACCGCCTTCTCTTGCCATAGCAATAGCCATTTTAGATTCAGTTACGGTGTCCATACTTGCACTCATAAGTGGTATATTTAATTTTATATTTTTAGTAAGATTGGTGCTAAGCTTGGTTTCCCTCGGTAAAATTTCAGATTTATTAGGTACTAACAAAACATCATCAAAAGTATAGGCTTGTTTTAAAATTTTAGCCATTATTAACATCTTCCTTTCATTGCATTTCACAAATTATTATAGTCAAAAAAGCGTGCCAATTCCATTAAGGCATATTTATTTTCACATGCCTAAGTGAAAATCAGTACGCCAAAAAAAGTTCCAATAAGAGGCTTACTTAAAAATCACCCATAGTCGGAATTTACGGTTTCCGGTAGAAACTCCTCGCCATATTCAAGGTATATATGAGATTAAATATTCATTTCTTTTCTTTAATAATAACACTTATTTTATTTAAAATAAGCAAGTTTGTCAATTGAAAAAATTTCCATATAAACAAAGTAAAATCATCTACAGTTTATACATTTTGCTAAAATCACTAAAATTATAACAAATCTTTGAATAAATAATATTTAATTTGCAATTTTACATACAGAAGCTAAATTTTTATAAAGAAATAGTTTATTTTTAATAAACTATTTCTTTATAATTTTTTACATAAAAAATATCTCGTAAAATTAATTTACGAGATATTTTTAAGTTTTTAACTAAATTAATACATTCCGTCCATTCCCATTCCTGGAGCTCCTGGCATTGGTGCAGGATTCTTTTCAGGAATTTCTGCAACTACACCTTCAGTTGTTAAGAATGTAGAAGCTACAGATGCTGCATTTTGAAGTGCTGATCTTGTAACCTTAGTTGGGTCTACAATACCTGCTTTTATCATATCTACATATTTTTCACGAAGAGCATCAAAACCGATTCCCTTTTCGCTGCTTATGACTTTTTCTATTATTACAGAACCTTCAAGTCCTGCATTTTCTGCTATTTGTCTTACTGGTTCTTCAAGTGCTTTTACTATTATGTTTATTCCAACTTGAATATCTGGTTCTTCATCAGTAAGCTCTTTAATTTCTGGTAATATGTTTAAGTAAGCTGTACCACCACCAGGTACTATACCTTCTTCTACAGCTGCTTTTGTTGCTGCAAGAGCATCTTCTATTCTTAATTTTCTTTCCTTAAGTTCTGTTTCAGTAGCTGCTCCTACTTTTACTACAGCAACTCCACCTGCAAGTTTTGCAAGTCTTTCTTTATATTTTTCTGTATCAAAATCTGAAGTTGAAGCTTCAATTTGAGCTTTTATTTGAGAAATTCTGTATTTTATAGCTTCTTTATCGCCTTTACCATTTACTATAGTAGTATTTTCTTTTGAAACTTTAACACTTTCAGCTCTTCCAAGTTCTTCTAAAGTTACATCTTTAAGATCTTTTCCTAATTCTTCTGATATAACTTCACCACCAGTTAGAATAGCGATATCTTTAAGCATATCTTTTCTTCTATCTCCAAAGCCAGGAGCCTTAACACCTACACAAGTAAATGTTCCTCTTAGTTTGTTTACAACAAGTGTTGTAAGAGCTTCTCCTTCTATTTCTTCAGCAACTATTAAAAGTTTCTTTCCTAGTTTAACTATTTGCTCTAAGATTGGAAGTATTTCTTGTATGTTTGCTATTTTTTTATCTGTTATTAATATATATGGATCATCAAGTGATGCTTCCATTTTCTCTGTATCAGTAACCATATATGCACTCAAATATCCTCTATCAAATTGCATACCTTCAACTATGTCTAATTCAGTTCCCATAGATTTTGATTCTTCAACAGTAATAACACCTTCATTACCTACTTTTTCCATAGCATCTGCTATAAGCTTTCCTATGTTTTCATCACTAGCTGAAATAGCTGCAACTCTAGCTATATCTTCTTTTCCACTTATAGGTTTTGAAAGTTCTTTTAGATTCTTAATAGTTTCTTCAACAGCTTTATTTATACCAGTTCTTATAAGCATTGGATTAGCTCCAGCTGTAACATTCTTTAATCCTTCTCTTATTATTGCTTGTGCTAATAGTGTAGCTGTTGTAGTACCATCTCCTGCTACATCATTAGTTTTTGTAGCAACTTCTTTTACTAATTGTGCTCCCATATTTTCATATGGATCTTCTAATTCTATTTCTCTTGCAATACTAACACCATCATTTGTTATAAGTGGTGAACCAAATTTTTTATCAAGAACCACATTTCTACCTTTTGGTCCAAGTGTTACTTTAACTGTATTAGCAAGTTTGTCTACACCTGCTTGCATAGATCTTCTGCCTTCTTCGCCTAATAATATACTTTTAGCCATATATAAATACCTCCAAACAATTTTAATATTTTCAATTGAATTTTATTTTAATAATTAATCTTCTACAACGCCAAGTATGTCGTCTTGTTTTACAATTAAGTATTGTTCTCCATCAAGTTTAACTTCATTTCCACTATATTTTGAGAAAAACACCTTATCATTAGCTTTTAATTCCATTTTAATTTCTTTTCCATCTACATATCCACCAGGTCCTACTGCAATAACTTCCGCTAATAATGGTTTCTCCTTAGCAGCTCCTGTTAAAACAATTCCGCTTTTTGTTGTTTCCTCTGCTTCTAATCTTTTAATAACAACTCTGTCTCCAAGTGGTCTAATTTTCATCTTTAAACCCTCCTCAATTTATTAAAAAAATTTATTATACTTTATCTGTTAGCACTCATTACACTTGAGTGCTAATACAATTATTATAATAGTTAATACTATTTATATAATCAACTACTAAGTTTAAACCAATACGCTGAATTATGGCAATTAATAGAAATTACGTCTCAATACATCTTTATATTGCCTAATTTCTCTTATTTGCTCCATTTTTCTATTATACAAATATTAAAAGCACAAAAATGCCTATTTTACTTGATATTTTAATAAAAAATTCATCAAACCTATATTAATACTGCCCGTAAATGGGTATAATTATAGCTATAAATTTATTATTATAGGAGATATTTATGCATAAACGAAAACTTTTTTTACTTCAACTGATTATGTCATTGCTTATATTTTTAACTACAATTGTAATTTTCACTAAAATAATTTCTAATTTTAAGCCTCTCTATTATTACGATATAGTAAAATTAGACATAGAGAAATTATCCGGATTAAATGTAGACACAATAAAAATTAATTATAATTATATAATTAATTTTCTAAATCTAAGCAATCCTTCAGATTTTAAACTCCCAACACTAAATTCATCTGTGGATGCTAAAATACATTTTTTTGAAGTACATGGAATTTTTAAATCTTTAAATTACTTCTTGTATTTTTCTTTATTATTTATCATTATTTCATTTATTATTACTATTAAAAATAAAATATATTTGTATCTAAAAATATCAGGAATAAGCCTTATGGCTTTACCTTTAATTTTAATACCGATATTTGTAACAAACTTTACAGCTTATTTTGATGATCTTCATAAAATCTTATTTAGAAATGACTTTTGGCTATTTGATCCAAATACTGACCCTGTGATATTAATCTTACCAGAATCATTCTTTATGCACTGTTTAATGTTAATAATACTATTGTCATTTTTAACAGGCTTAATTTTATACATAATTTACAGAATCATAAACAAACGGAATTATAATAAAAATACGTTTAGGTTATTTTCATAATAAACAAAGTAAAGGATTCAATATGAAAATTCAACTTAATTTCACATTGAATCCTTTACTTTCAATAATGATAATTATAGTGAAATAAACTTAATAAGGCATGTGAAAATAAATAACAAGTCAAAGATGCGACGTCTATTTTGAAATATACAAGGAAACAGGTTCTGATGATAGTGGTGCTATCAGAAGGTTCTATTAACGTAGTATAATTCAAAATAGACTAGTATACTGACTAGTTATTTATTTGAAGATACCTAACTAAACTAATTGATTATACATAAGACACACTTTATATTATATATAAAATACATATTTATATTCCACTAATTTTTCTAATGTAAAATTGGCTAGTAATAAAAAATAATTGTTTTTAATAGTATAATGATCAAAAGCTGTCTCACTATTCATATTTATGCATAGTGAGACAGCCCCTTACAAAAATCATTTAATAAATAAGTATCCTACAAAACTTAGCCCTTGATTTTCAAAGGATTCCTATACATTTATATTATTTTCCCTTGCATAGTAAAATAAATACTGCTGAGCAAATCCAGACAAATTTCCAAATTTATCTCTACCAAACTCCCTTATTTTCTTTAGTGACACATCTGGTGCAACATAAAAATGCATCATTGCTCTCTTAACCCATACATCTACCGGAAAAGCTGAATATTTTTCCATAGAAAATAGCATTATACAATCGGCTACCTTTGGGCCTACTCCCATAAACTTTTGCAATTCTATATGACATTTGTCGTCATCACAACTGTATATATACTCTAAAATATTATCACTGGCATAAACTTTTTCGCAAGTATCCTTTATATACTTTGCTCTAAATCCTACTCCACAACCTTCAAAATCTTCTATAGTCTTATCCTGAAGATCCTCAACCTTTGGAAAAGTATAATAAATATCATCTTTATATTTTATTTCTTTACCCCATTTTTTACTTATGGTATTTATCTCTCTTTTTATCATCGGTATTCTGTTATTTGCAGAAATAATGAATGATATAAGAATTTCAAAGGGCTCTTGCTTTAAAATTCTTATCCCATTTCCAAAATCCACTGATTTTTTTAATAGTGGATCCTCGCTAAGCTCTTCTTTTATTTCCTTGTAATCTCTACGCAAATTAAAATAATCTAGCCAAATATTATTGAATTCTTCTTCTGTAGTATTGTATATAACTAAATTATTATCTTTCTTTTCTACTTCAATTACCTTACCAAAGGCAACTCCAATAAAAGTACCCTGCTCTGTTTTGTTCCACCTAAAACATTGACCACATTCAAATACATGCTCTAATTCAAAATTCTTAATATTTTTGATTAATACATAATTATCTTTACTCTCAACATTTTGAAAATCCATATTACATCCTCTTTTCAACAAACACAATGTAGATCATTTATACTCATCTATTAATTGTTCCAAAACCTCTGCTGCAGTATACATAATTTTGCTACATCTTTCTTCGTAAGTTGCAAATTTGTCCTTTAGCTCAATACAATTCTTTCCACCTAGAATAGACTGAAATCTTTCAAAAAATTTCATAGATAATTTCTTTATTTTTATACTTTCATGAGCTCTATCCTCAACAAAGATAATCCCAAGCACAGCTAGTGATCCAGTTATAGCACCACATACATCCCCTATTCCCATGCCACCACCAAAGGCTGCAACTGATTTTAAAGCCTTCTTATCAAGATTAAGATCATATCTGTCATTTGCTGCATAAAGTATTGTTTCCGCACAGTTTAAATCGTATTCCGCACCATAGTATTTCTTAACGTAATCTACAAACAATAATAACACTCCATTTCTTCTATAATATGTTTATTTACTTAGGTCTTCATGGATAGCTTTTGCTGCTTTTTTGCCTGCACCCATCGCTAATATTACAGTTGCTGGACCTGTTACCACATCTCCACCTGCATATACTCTTTCTCTTGAAGTACGTCCAGTTTCTTCGTCAATTACTATAAGATTTTTTCTATTTACTTCAAGTCCATCTGTAGTTTTGTTAATTAAAGTATCAGCTCCAGATCCAATAGCCATAATTACCATATCTACATCTAGAACAAATTCTGAATTTTCTATGGGAACTGGTCTTCGTCTTCCTGATGCATCTGCTTCACCAAGTTCCATTTTGATACATTTTATTCCATTTACCCAACCTTCTGAGTCTCCTAAAATTTCAATTGGATTTGTCAAAAGATGAAATTGAATTCCCTCTTTTTTTGCATATTTAACTTCTTCAACTCTTGAAGGAAGTTCTTCCTCTGATCTTCTATATATAAGGTGTGACTCTGCACCAAGTCTTAGAGCGGCTCTTACAGCATCCATAGCTACGTTTCCTCCACCTACTACAGCTACCTTTTTACCTACTACAACAGGTGTTTTATAATCATCTCTATAGTCCTTCATAAGATTGTTTTTAGTTAAGAACTCATTAGCAGCTACCACTCCATTAAAATTCTCACCAGGAATACCCATAAAATTAGGCACGGCCGCTCCTGTTCCAATAAATACAGCCTCAAAACCTTCTTCACTTAAAAGCTCATCTATAGTAACAGTTCTACCGACATAGACGTTTGTCTCTATTTTAACACCTAGTTTCTTTACATTATCTATCTCATGTTTAACAACAGTTTCTTTAGGTAATACAAACTCTGGTATACCCCATACTAAAACACCACCAGCTTCATGTAATGCTTCAAATATAGTTACATCATAGCCAAGCTTTGCTAAATCTCCTGCGCAGGCAATCCCCGCAGGGCCGCTACCTACCACCGCTACCTTTTTGCCATTACTTTCTACCTTTTCATTGAAGTCTACATTATTCTCTCTGCACCAGTCAGCTACAAATCTTTCCAGATTACCTATAGATATTGGTTCACCTTTAATTCCAAGTACGCATCCACCTTCGCACTGAACTTCTTGAGGACAGACTCTTCCACATACTGCCGGTAAAGAACTTGTTTCAGCAATTATTGCTGCTGCTTTTTTAAAATCTCTTTCTCTTATACATTTGATAAAAGCAGGTATTTTATTGTTAACTGGACATTTCCCTACACATCTTGGATTCTTGCATTGAAGGCATCTATTTGCTTCATTTACTGCATCTTCCTCATTGTAACCTAAGCAAACCTCATCAAAATTTTTAATTCTAGTATCTACATCCTGTTCATGAGCAGGTGTTCTTTGTAATTTATTCATATTATTCCGCCTCCAATGCTGTGGTAACTTCATTTATACTATGATTACAACTTCCATGCTCTTTTCTATATTTTAATTTAGATTCATAAGTAGCATAGAAATTTTGACGTCTTATAACTTCTTCATAGTCTACAAGATGTCCATCAAATTCCGGTCCATCTTGACATGCAAATTTTACACTTCCGCCAATAGTAAGCCTGCATCCACCACACATTCCCGTTCCGTCTAGCATAAGCGTAGTTAAACTAACTATGGTCTTTACATTATACTCTTTAGTTACTACAGAAACGTCTCTCATCATTTCTGTTGCTCCTATAGCAATAACTATATCATACTTCTTTTCACCCTCTAGAATGCTTTTAATGGCCTTTGCAGCATCACCTTTAATGCCTTTACTACCATCAACTGTAGAAACAACTACTTTACCTGCAATGTCTTCTATTTTCTTTTTAAATACTATTTCACTATAGGTATCAAAGTTAATTAAAACATCGCTTGATATATCATTACTACTTAACCACGAAACTTCAGGATATATTCTAGCAGCAGCTAAGCCATCTGTTACAAATAGTATATTTTTTGCCTTAAGTTCTTCTATATTTTCCTTAATTAGAAAAGACGCCTGTCCCATAGGACCTACGAAATCAATTATATTGTCTCCAATATTCATATTAGCTAACTGCTCTACTGAGCTACTATTTACTCTAAATACAATAGTTACATATCCTTCTCTTGCATTGTAATCACAAACAGAAAATGGTATTCTTTCACCTTTTTCATCTATCCTAAGTATTATAAACTGACCCGGTTTTATGGATTTTGCAACCCTTGGAGCCATTATCTTCATAGTGTAAACGTTATTTATATCTTTATTTTTATCTAATATTTTAAACATTGTACCCTCCAATTATATTATTTAACATAACTCACTCACCTCTTGCTAGTGAGTACTATTTTTTGCTGAACTCAAAGTCATCTACAAATTTTGAAAAAAGTATTGCGAATTTCTTCAAATGATTATTCAAAATTACTTGATTTAACTTGTATTATACCAAATTTAAATTATATTTCAATTTCAATTTCAATTTTAATTATATATTTTAACAAGTATATTTTAAACAATATTTAACATCAAGTCAAACTTATCTATAATCATTTACAGTAGCCAATGAATCTTAATACGTGGCGTTTATACTCACATTAACTTTATATAAATTATACATATCCGTGCTACTATTATTTTTATCTAATTTTTAGATATATAACAAAAAAGATACCACTCCAATGAGTAGTATCTTTTTCTGTCTATAATTACTATCTTGAGTAATCGAAGAAACCTTTACCAGATTTTCTTCCAAGCCATCCTGCTCTTACATATTTTCTAAGTAATGAACTAGCTCTATATTTTGAATCTCCAGTTTCTTTATAAAGAACGTCCATTATTGCTAAGCATACATCAAGACCAATTAAATCTCCTAATGCTAAAGGTCCCATTGGGTGATTAGCTCCAAGTTTCATAGCAGTATCGATATCTTCAGCAGAAGCTATTCCTTCTGAAAGAATACCAACAGCTTCATTTATCATTGGAATTAATATTCTATTTACAACAAATCCAGGAGCTTCTGCAACTTCTACAGGCTCTTTTCCAATTGAAACACTTAATTCTTTTATTACATCAAATGTTTCCTGTGAAGTAGCCATCCCTTTTATTAACTCAACAAGCTTCATAATTGGAGCTGGATTGAAGAAATGCATACCTATAACCTTATCAGGTCTTTTAGTTGCAGTTGCCACTTCAGTTATTGAAAGTGATGATGTATTTGAAGCTAAAATAGTTTCAGGTTTACAAATATTATCTAAATCTGCAAAAATCTTTTTCTTTATTTCCATGTTTTCAACTGCTGCTTCAACTACAAGATCGCAATCAGCTGCCTCATTTAGGTCAACTGTTCCGGTTACTCTTGTAAGTATTTCAGTTTTTGCTTCTTCAGTAAGCTTTCCTTTTGTTACTGATCTTGAAAGATTCTTATCTATTCCCTTTAATCCTCTTTCAACAAATTCGTCTTTTATATCTCTAAGAACAACTTCAAAGCCTTTTGCTGCAAAAGCTTGAGCAATTCCAGCTCCCATTGTTCCAGCACCAAGTACACATACTTTTTTCATACTACATAGCCTCCTAATATAATTTTCATCTTAATTTAAGACAAAATAATTCTTCACAAATATACTATTTAGCACTAGCTTTTATTTGTGTTATTAATTCTGGCACAACTTTATTTAAATCTCCAACTATTGCAAGATCTGCTGCCTGCATTATTGGTGCATTTTCATCCTTATTTATAGCTATTATATAATCACTATCCTGCATTCCAGCAAGATGTTGAATAGCACCTGAAATACCACAAGCTATGTAAAGCTGAGGTCTTACAGTTTTACCAGTTTGACCAACTTGAAGTGATTTATCAATCCATTCTTTTTCTATAGCTGCTCTTGAAGCTGCAACTGTACCACCAAGAACGTCTGCTAATTCTTGAAGTTTAGCAACATTTTCTTTGCTTCCAACACCTCTACCACCAGCTACTATAATGCTAGCTTCTGCTATATCTTCTACGTCCTTAGCTAATTTTACAACTTCTTGCACTTTTGTTCTTATATCATCTGATGTTAAATTAACTTTAACTTTTTCAATCTTTGAAGTATTCTCTTTAGATGCATCTTTATCTAATTTAGAAAATACACCTGGTCTTATAGTAGCCATTTGAGGTCTGTGATCAGCACATACTATTGTAGCCATCAAATTTCCACCAAAAGCTGGTCTTGTAGCTAATAGATTTCTGTTTTCTGGATCTATATCAAGTGCTGTACAATCAGCTGTTAATCCAGTTGTAAGTCTAGCTGCTATTCTAGGACCTAAGTCTCTTCCTATGAATGTAGCACCTATGAATATTACCTCAGGTTTTCTTTCATTTGATAATTCACAAATAACCTTTGCATATGCATCAGTTGAAAAATGTGATAAAAGCTTATCATCAGCTACTATTACTCTATCAGCACCATAAGCTAATAATTCTTTGGCAATATCATCAGTATTATACCCAAGTAAAACTGCAACTAATTCTGTATTTAATTTATCTGCCATTTCTCGGCCTTTTCCTAAAAGTTCTAATGAAACTTTTTGAAGTTCGCCATCTCTTTGTTCAGCAAAGACCCATACTCCGCCTTTGTAATCTTGTATATTCATTGAAAATCCCTCCTACATCATTTTAAATATAGTGTTTTTCCTTTAATTTTGAAACTACATAAGTAACTGCTTCTTTAACTGGTTGATTAACTATTTCTCCTTGTCCCTTTGCTTCTTTAGTTGCTGATTTCTTAACCTTAGTGGGAGATCCTTTAAGTCCAAGAAGGGATTTATCTACATCTATGTCATCAGCACTCCATATTGTTATTTCTTTATCAAATGTTCCAAATATATTTTTAATATCCATGTATCTTGGTTCATTTAATTCTTTTATAGCTGTAAGCAATACTGGTGTATTAACTTTAACTATTTCATAGCCATCTTCCCAAGCTTTTCTTACTGTTAATTCATTATCTCCAGTTACATCTACTTTCTCTACATAAGTAATCTGTGGAATGTGAAGATGCTCAGCTATTTCTGGTCCAACCTGTGCAGTATCACCATCTATTGCCTGTCTTCCAGCAAACACTACATCGTAGTCAAGTTTTCTAAGTGCTCCTGCAAGTGCATTTGATGTTGCCAATGTATCTGCTCCTGCAAAAGCTCTATCAGATATAAGTATTGCTTCATCTGCTCCCATAGCTATTGCTTCTCTTAAAGCTGTTTGTGCCTGTGGAGGTCCCATACTTAGTACAGTAACCTTAGCACCTGTATTTTCTTTTATTACTAATGCTTCTTCTAAAGCATTTTTATCATCTGGATTTATTATTGATGGAACTCCTTCTCTTATAAGTGTTCCTGTTTTAGGATCTATTCTAACTTCAGTTGTATCTGGAACTTGTTTTAAACAAACAACTATATTCATTGCTTATAACCCTCCTTATTATCTGAAAATATTTCCTGAAATAACTAATTGTTGAACTTGTGAAGTTCCTTCATATATTTCAGTTATCTTAGCATCTCTCATCATTCTTTCCACTGGATAATCTTTAGTATATCCATATCCACCAAATAATTGAACTGCCTTAGTTGTTACGTCCATTGCAACATTTGCAGCAACTAGTTTTGCTCTAGCAGCATCAACGCTGTATGGAAGTCCTTGATCTTTTGCCCAAGCAGCTTTATAAACTAAATGTCTAGCTGACTCTATAGCAACATCCATATCTGCCATCATCCAAGCAAGTCCTTGGAATTTGCTTAATGATCTTCCAAATTGTTTTCTTTCTTTCATATATTCTTTTGCTTCATCAAAAGCGCCTTCTGCAATACCTAAAGCTTGTGCAGCTATACCAATTCTTCCTCCGTCAAGAGTTTTCATTGCTACGCCAAAACCTTTTCCTTCTTTACCAATCATGTTTTCTTTTGGTACTATCATATCTTCAAATATAAGTTCAGTAGTAGATGATGCTCTTATTCCAAGCTTATCTTCGAGCTTACCAATTGAAAAACCTTCAAATCCTTTTTCAATTATAAATGCTGTTATTCCCTTAGTTCCCTTACTTCTATCAGTCATTGCAAATATAACAAATATGTCTGCTACTCCACCATTTGTTATGAATATTTTTGAACCATTAATTATATAATTATCACCATCGAGTACCGCTACAGTTTGTTGACCTGCAGCATCTGTTCCAGCATTTGGCTCAGTTAAACCAAAAGCACCTATTTTTTCACCCTTTGCAAGGGGTATTAAATATTTTTCTTTTTGAGCTGGTGTTCCAAATTGGTTAATTAATGAACCACAAAGTGAAGTATGTGCTGAAAGTATAACTCCTGTAGTACCACATACTTTAGATAATTCTTCTACAGCTAATATATAAGATAATGTGTCTCCACCAGCACCGCCATATTCTTTAGCGAAAGGTATACCCATCATACCATATTTAGCCATTTTCTTTACATTTTCCATAGGGAATCTTTCTGTTTCATCTATTTCTGCTGCTATTGGCTTAACATCAGTTTCAGCAAATTCTTTAACCATCTGTTTTACTAGTTCTTGTTCTTTAGTCAATGAAAAATTCATGTAAGTTACCTCCTCATTATTTGTTCTTAAAATTACCTACTAGATATTTTTTATCATTCAAGAATGTATTCATACCTTCTTTTTGATCTTCTGTAGAGAAACAAGCTCCAAATACTTCTGATTCAATAGCTACTGCTGTATCAATATCTGTTTGGATTCCTCTATTTATAGCTGATTTTGCTAATTTAACAGCTATTGGTGCATTATTAGCTATTGTAGCTGCTAATTTCTTTGCTTCTTCCAATAAACCTTCTGGTTCTAGAAGTCTATTTACAAGACCTAGTCTGTACGCTTCTTCAGCATTTATTACTTTACCTGTATATATAAGTTCTTTTGCAGCTCCTGTACCTATTAATCTAGCTAATCTTTGAGTTCCGCCAAAACCTGGGGTTATTCCAAGAGATACTTCTGGTTGGCCAAATTTTGCTTTAGTTGATGCAATTCTTATATCACAAGACATTGCAATTTCGCAACCTCCACCTAATGTAAACCCATTTAATGCTGCTATAACTGGTTTTTCTAAATTTTCAAGTTTTCTGAATACTTTATTACCTAGTATTCCAAATTTTCTTCCTTCTACTACATTCATATCTTTCATTTCAGATATATCTGCTCCAGCTACGAAAGATTTTCCTGCTCCTGTTAATACTACCGCTAAAATTTCATTATCTTCTTCAATCTTATCAATTACGTAATCAAGCTCTTCTAATGTTTCACTGTTTAAAGCGTTAAGAGCTTTTGGTCTGTTAATTGTAACTACGGCAATTTTTTCTTCTTTTTCAAAGATAATATTTTTTAATTCCATGCCCAATCCTCCCACGTCTTTAATTAATTGTTAATATTATAACAATTGACGTTAAAAACACACTAATTTATCACTTCAATTTTTATTATATACTGAAATTAAATAGTTTTCAATAACAATTTTAAATTATAAATATCATAGCATTAAATTCTAATAATCTTTTACTATTTGCTAAGATTCAACTGCCCCCATTTGCTCATTGTATACAATTACATGAGTACACAGTAATTATGCATAAAAAAATATATTATATTTGTTAAAAGTATTGCTTTTTTTACAAATATAATATATTTTATTAATATAGTGTAATTTAATATTGTTATACACCTTTATAATTAGATACTTTTTTAACATGTTGTTATCTTATATTTAACTATATTAATGCCACAAAATAATATTGCTTATTTTTAAGTTTTAACAATATCTAGCGTGCTTAAATGAATAATTTATATCATATTAATTTATTCATTAGACAAGTTAGAGTAAGTAAACTTTCACTTAGATGTACGTTTTCTACCATAACGTCTTTAGGTGCCATTAAGTCCACTGGCGCAAAATTCCAAATACCTTTAACTCCATTTTTCACCAAAATATCACATACACTTTGTGCATTTTGTGGAGGTACAGAAATAGTAGCTATGTCTATATGATTCTTTTGCAAAAAAGGTTCTAAACAATCAATATCCTGTATTTCCACATCTCTTATCTTGAGCCCTAATAATTTGGGATTTCTATCAAATATTGCATTCATTTTGAATCCCATTTTTTGAAAATTTATATAATTGGCTATAGCCTGACCAATATTACCCGCTCCTACTATTATAGTTTCATATTCTTTCGTAATTCCAAGTATATTACATATTTGATAATGTAAATCCTTCACATTGTACCCATAGCCTTGTTGGCCAAAGTCACCAAAACAATTTAAATCTTGCCTTATTTGTGAAGCAGTAAAACCTATTTTCTCGCTTAATTCTTTAGATGAAATTCTATCCACTTCATTATTAACTAGTTCATTTAAATATCTATGGTACTTAGGCAATCTCTTTATTACTGCCATAGATATATTATTTTTTTTCTTTTCCACCGGCTGCACCCCTCATATCTCAAATATACACTTATTATATTTTACCACATATCGATAAATTTACACTATTTTTTGATAAAAAATAAACATAGTTCTATAAAATTTAAATTATACTACAAATTTTCACATTAAAATAGTAAAATATATAATAATACTTAATATATAGGATTGGTGATTAATTATGATAGTTTTAAGTGCAAAAAATATAAATAAAAGCTATGGTATAGATGTAGTACTGAAAGATATAACCTTTAATGTGAACGAAAGTGAAAAGATTGGTCTTATAGGTGCTAATGGTGCTGGTAAATCTACTTTGTTCAAAATTTTAACAAATCAACTTGAACAAGATAACGGTGAATTATTTATGGAAAAAAACAAGAGATTAGGTTATCTTTCTCAGCATTTATCTTTAGATGAATCCATTACAATATATGATGAACTCTTATCTGTATTTAAAGAATTACTAAACATTGAAAGAAAATTATCTGAATTAGAAGTTAAAATGAATGAACCTTATAATTCAGATAATGAAGAATACCACAATAAAATAATAAAAGACTATACTACTCTAACGGAGCTATACGATACCAAAGGTGGTTATACATACAAAGCTGAAATACATAGGGTCTTAAATGGTCTTGGATTTTCAGAAAATGATTTTAATAAACCTATAAACATTTTAAGTGGTGGTCAAAAAACTAGAACTGCTCTCTGTAAACTTCTACTTACAAAACCAGATATTCTTCTTTTAGATGAACCTACAAATCATCTTGATTTAGATGCTATAGAATGGCTAGAACAATATCTTATTTCCTATAAAGGTACTGTTGTTTTAATATCTCATGATAGATATTTTCTAGATGCCATTACAGAAAAAACTTTAGAAATGGTAAACGGTCATGTTAATGTATATGCTGGTAATTACACCGAGGCTTTAGAACTTAAAAAGAAAAATTATGAAGTTCAGTTAAAAGCCTATAAATTGCAGCAATCAGAACTAAAAAGACAAGAAGACATAATTGAAAGGTATCGATCGTTTAACAGAGAAAAAAGTATAAGAGCTGCTGAAAGCAGACAAAAATCCTTAGATAAGATAGACCGTATAAAGGCTCCAGATAAAGATGGTAAAGCTTCAAGAATAGAATTTGAAACCTTGATCAAAAGTGGTAATGATGTATTGCACATTGAAGATTTATCAAAAAGCTTTGGCGAAAAAAAACTTTTTGAATCTCTAAATTTTGACATGAAGCGTGGGGAAAAAACAGCCCTTATAGGTGAAAATGGTCGTGGTAAAACTACCTTATTTAAAATATTACTGGATAATATCAAAAGTGATACAGGCATAAAAGTTTTAGGTAAAAATGTATTTATAGGATATTACGATCAAGAACAGTCAAATTTAAATGATGAGAAAACAATTATTGATGAAATATGGGATGATTTTCCTGACATGACTACTACAGAACTCAGGAATGCTTTGGCCGCTTTTTTATTTGTTGGTGATGATGTTTTTAAGAAAATATCTAATCTAAGTGGTGGTGAAAAATGTAGGATTAACCTTTTGAAATTAATGTTATCCAAAAGTAATTTTCTTCTTCTAGATGAACCTACAAATCACCTCGATATAGTATCCCGTGAAGCTCTAGAAGATGCTCTATTAGGCTATGACGGAACTATACTTGTCATCTCTCATGATAGATATTTTTTAAATAAAGTTGTTTCTAAAATATATGAGTTGCAAATAGATGGAGTAAAAGAATACTTAGGGAATTATACTTATTATGTTGATAAAAAGAAAAACCCTAATAGATTTCAAGATGAAGAAGAAAAAACCTTAGGAAAAACAAAAACTCAAATTAATCTTGAAAAGAAAAAGAAAAGAGAACAAGAAAAATCAGCTAGATCAGAAAAGCAAAAAATCAAATCTGTGGAAGATTCTATTCTTGATACTGAAACTTCAATAGATGAACTTCAAAATAGTCTCTGCCTGGAGGAGGTATACTCCGATCCTGAAAGAAGTAAGGATGTTAATAATAATATTACTGAACTTGAAAATAAGCTTGAAAAACTCTATGAACAATGGGATGAATTAACTAATGAGTAAAGTTTATTCTTAATTTAAACTTATATAATAAAAAA
>NZ_BAEV01000043.1 GCF_000246895.1 Clostridium arbusti SL206
ACTTATCATGATTTTTAAACATATATTTAAACATCATTGAAAAGGAATATAGAGAAATTAATATCATTATTAAAGATACTAGCAAAATCAATAAATTTTTACCACTAATTTTTGAAAAGTTTATATACTTTAATCTTTTTACAATTATACTTATTATTTTACTTATAATAAATGCTAACAACAAAATACTAACTGCCACCAAAAAATATATGATTTTATTGTTAATCATTTCTGAATAACTAAACCTAAAAACTAACATAAAAATTAATCCGATTATAGAATCACTTAAAGCAAATATTATCTGAGCAGTAACAGAAATTAGTATTGCGTAAATTATTTTTTTAAATATTATATATAAATATATAATGGTTATTATAGTTGAAACAGGTGCTGAAAACTTATCCCCTTGGTATGTAAATAATAAATAACTTGGGATAAACATAACAACAACTAACCCTATAATATGCTTCAATTTTAATTTTGCTATAATAATATTATTTACAATGACTATTGTGATTGAAGATACAACAAGTATATATAAAACATTAAAAATTATATTGTACATCTGCTGATTAATCCCTTCAAATTACGTTTTGAAATAAGGCATCTATCGCCATTTACCATATATATAGTAAGTTCCTTTGTATCTATGGATTTAATTTTACTTGTGTTTACTAAATATGACCTATGACTTTTATAATATTCTTTGGATACTTGGTTTTCTATATCTTTTAACTTGCCATAGAACTCATAAAATCCTTTTTCAGTATGCATTCTAAGAATGTGATCTGTTTCCGCTGTCTCAAAGAATAATATTTCATCCATATAAAAATTAATAATTCTACTACCACATTTTATTGCTATAGTTTCTCTTTTATATGAATTGATTCTTTTATAATTATCATAAATTTCATACAAACACTCTGATATATTCTTTCCAAGAATATCATCATCAGTTTTTAAGATATAATCCAGAGCTTGTACCTTATATTTAAAAGTTAATATTGAAAATTCTTCATGAGAAGTTATAAATACAATATATCCTTTAATATCATACTTTCTAATATTCTTTGCAAGTTCAACACCATTAATTTCAGCATTTAAATCTACATCTAAAAAGTAAATAAAGCTTCTATCTCTATTTTTTTTTATATAATCAATTACAACCTTAGGATTATCCGTTGATAAATCAATAGAAATATCCATCTTTAGATTTATCAATTCTGTTTCTATAATATTTTCAATCTTATTACGTTGAATATTATTGTCTTCACAAATTATAATACTAAGCATCTTTACCCGCCTAAATAAATATTGAAATTAAAATTAATTCCTACCATTATTATAGAAAATCATACAAATTAATGCAACTTTTAAGTTATTTATACTACTTATTCACAAAAAACTTGAAAAATATAAAGAATAGCTTAGAACTTATAAATGAAAATTGGAAAGAAAAAAGCACCAGTATTTCTACTGGCACTTTTCCCAATGGGTAATTTTAGTACACGTATATAGTACTCTATAATTGTTAAGAATGTTTATCAAATTTGTTACAATTAATCACATAATTAAAAATTATTTAGTTTTATCTATTTCTACATCAACATTATAGTTTGGAAGAAGTTTTCCATTGTTTTGATCTATAGATATATTTACAGGAATATATGTATCCCCATTTTTACTTAGAGTAGCGGCATTGGCTACACTGGTAACTTTTCCTGTTATTTTAGCACTTGGGTCGGCAGTAGGTATTATCTGAACAGATTTTCCTACAGCTACATCTTTTATGAATTCCTCGCTGACATTTGCTTGTACATAAACACTGTTTAAATCCTTTAAACTCAATACAGCTTTTTCAGGGCTAGCTAAATCTCCTGATTTGTACGCAATATCAGTGACTACTGCATTATCCATATCAGAGATTATAGCACCATTAGTTAAATAAGACCTGTTTAATTTAGCCTTTAAAGCATCAAGTTCCACTCTATCACCATCTATCTTGTCCTGATCTGCATCTATTTTTGCCTGATAAGCATTTTTTGCATTATCTGTAGTCAAATCCTTTTTACTTTCCACATCCGCATTTTTGGCACTGGTATCTGCATCTATAGCTTTTTGTTTTCCCTTAATTGTTGCATTGTAATCACTCATATCAAGTTCCAGAAGCTTGTCACCTTTTTTTACCTGCTGTCCTTCCTGCACATTTACCTTGGTTACCTTTGGAATTGCAGTTGTAGGAAAATCTATAACAATATTCTCCACGTTAGATGCCTGTACTGTTCCAGAAGCTTCTATGGTATTTTTATTTTGCTTTGCTGCTGGTTTTTTATTTGTATTTGAAGTATTTGACTGTCCACACGCTGTTAATGCAACAGCTAATCCTACAGTAATAATTAATAATGAAATTTTTCCCTTTTTCATTGTTCCTCTACCACCTTTCCATCTCTTACATAAATAATTTTTTGACCATATCCTGCTGAATCAGAGGAGTGAGTGACTTGCACAATGGTCTTTCCATTTTCTATATTTATTCTTCTCAGTAACTCCATAACTTCTTTTCCCGTCTTACTGTCAAGGTTTCCTATAGGTTCGTCTGCAAGAATTACCTCTGGTTCATTAATAAGAGCTCTTGCAATTGCTACCCTCTGCTGCTGACCACCAGACAATTCCCTTGGAGTATGATTTCTTCTATCTTTTAGACTTACCACTTCTAGTATTTCTTCAAGTTTAGTTCTATAGTCTTTAAGTCTTTTCCCATCTAGCAGTATGGGAAGCATTATATTTTCTTCTACATTTAAATTTGGTATAAGGTTATAAAACTGAAATACAAAGCCTACATCTCTTCTTCTCATAATACTTTGAGCTTTGTCATTCATTACTGAAAGTTCTTTTCCTGCTATTTTAACACTGCCGCTAGTTGGCTTATCTAAGCCTCCTAATAGATACAAGAGAGTACTCTTTCCTGAACCTGAAGGTCCCATTATTGATACAAACTCTCCTCTTTTTATTTTAAGATTAATATTTTTCAGTATCTCTACATCCTGGGTACCCAGTTTATAGGTTTTATTAAGATCTTTTGCTTCAATTATTACTTCATTTAAGGCAGATTCCCTTTGTAACGCTTCCATTAAATCAACTCCCTCTATAATCTTTTAGGCACATTCAAATAAATAACTAGTCAGTATGCTAGGCTATTTTGACTTGTTATTTATTTTCACATGCCTTATTTTTCTCATCTACTCACTTATTGTTATATTTTTGCAATTAATGAAATGAAATTTTTCTGTTTTCTATTCGTATTTTATGGCATCGATAATATTTAGTTTTGAAGACTTTAATGCAGGAACTATTGAAGAAATAAGTGTTATAACCATACCTAAAATCAAGCATGTTACAAAAATTTGTGGTTCATAGTGTACTGGCATTGGGAAGTTTGCAGACTTTAATACATAAGGCATAATGTAAGTAGATATAAGTCCTCCAAGTACACCCATAATAGCTCCTATAATGCCTGCTGAAAGAGCCTCTACAAAAAGCATTTTTATGGTTTGAAGCTTACTCATGCCCACAGATGCAAAAACAGCTAGTTGTCTTTTTCTCTCTATAAAACTTATTATAAAATTGTTTAACACTCCAAAAGCACCAATTATAAGAGATACTATAGGGAATATTTTAATTATCATTAACATCTGATTAATTTGCTTAGCATCTTGTTCTTCCATACTCTGCCAAGTTCTTGCCTCCATTTGTTTTCCCCTAAATTGTTTATTTAGAGACGCTGCTACTTTATCTGGGTTTTCATTTGTCATGGCAAATATAACAAAGTATTGACTTAATTTAAAATCCTGTTTTAAATATTTTTCTGAAACTATAGCCATACTTCCACCATTCATAAGGGTACTAAATGTACCTGAGACTCTATAATCTTTATCTCCATTAGCAGTTTTTAATGTAATTACATCGCCTATATTTACATTTAAACTCTGTCTTAAACTTTCCGTTATTGCAATTTCTCTGTTATCATATAGATTTCCTAAAATATCGTTTTTATTTTGAAGAAAATTTACATCCATAAAATCATTAAAATATTTAGGATTATAACCGTATATACCCATAATATTGCTATTAGTCCCTTCTACTTTTGTAGAAAGAGCAGAATACATGCCTGTAGCCTCTGAAATTCCTTCAGTACTTCTAACTCTATTTAAAACATCTCCATTTACTTCTCCCCCTGAACTAAATACAGATATATCACATTTGGATATTTCATAAGCCTTTACTAATTCCTGTCCTAGACTAAAGCTAACTACATTCAGCATAAATAATGCTGATATACCTATTGTTAAAAGAGATATGTTATTCAAAATGTTTTTATTATTTCTAAGATTTTTTGCTGCTAATATTCCTTCATTTCTAAATATAAGTGCATATATTTTTTCAAGTACTATTACAAATAAATCTGTAAAGTAAGGAACAATCATTACAACTCCAATAGTTCCTAATACCATTCCTACTAAATCCAATGCAATAGCTATACTCCCCTTAATTGATAACCTTGGAAAAATTAAAGCAATTAAAATTAATATTACAGCCAAAATAAATTTCCAAAGCTTTTTTTTCTGAGTAGTATCTACTGTATTTAAAACCACATCCTTTACTGAAAGCTTTGAAACTCTAACTATAGGAATTATTGCGCTAAGCACTGAAACTGCCACTGCAAAACCAAAGGCCATAAGCATTTGACTTGTATTATAATTTATGGTTACAGCTATTCCTCCTGACTGACTACTTAATCCCATAGCTGCCAATTTTACTATGCCTATTCCAACTAATATTCCTGTTACTCCACCTATTATTCCATATATTATACTCTCAGCTATTAGTACGGAATCCGTCATAAACTTAGTGGCTCCAATACTTCTAAAAGTGCCTATTATAGGAAGTCTTTCAATTATAATAACCTTGAAAACTGTATATATTATAAATACACTCATGGTTAAAACAATTACAAGCATTGCTAAAAAAGTAGTACTGGTAGATTGAGTATTCTCATTTATTTGTTTCATATCTATAGTTGGCTTTACATCATAATTTTTATAGGAATTTGAAAGCTGTTTTATAAGGTCATCCCTATCTGATGCATCTTTAGTTTTCAGATAAATTGTGGATACCATTCCCCTTGCATCATTTAGCTGCTGAGCTGTAGACTTTGGAATCACACCAAACATAGTTTTATCTTCTGTTTTAAATATTCCCTCAGATTGTACAATTCCAGAAACCGTAAAAGTCTCGTTGTTGTCTTTAATATTGAGCTTTAGCTTGTCACCAATTTTCACATTATATTTATCAGCTGATTTTTTACTTATTATTATTTTATTACCTTGAAATGGCTTTATAGATGAGCTATCTATAATTTGAAGAGGATTCATAAGAGTTAAATCATTGTAATCTATACCTGTAAGTGATAGTGGAACAATTTCATCTTTATTATAACTGTACTGTGCATTAATATTCATCTCGCCAACTATGTAATCTAATCTATCTCTATAGAGCTCTGACTTATTTTCTAAGAAATATGGAGATGGTGATTCTTGTCCAGCATTAATCATTATTTCTGCACTTCCAAAAACACTTCTAGCAATATTAATCTGAGTTTCTTTTAATGTAGATGCTATTCCATTTGCCGCAAAGAACAAAGCCGTTGAAGCCATAATAGAAATTACAATAAGAAAAGTCCTAAGCTTTTTTTCCTTTATATTTTTTAGAACAAACTTTAGTATTATACTCATCCGTTTCCCCCCTTATGTATGTATTTTATTCTTTAATCTAACCCTTCTTACCTTTTAATTTTCCTAATCTACCAAATATCCTATAAGGTTAAAAAATGATAACTGTTAAAATAAGATCATACATTATTACAAAATTAACGTTATAAATTTTAAATTCTTCAATCACAGCTATCCTAATGTATATCCCATATCGTAACAGTTATCATTTAAAACTCACATACATGTTACCACATATCTATATGATAGATATTCATATTATTTTTTCTTCAACATAAAAGTTCCAATTGCTATAAGTATTAATATTATAAAAATAATAATTACTATAATCGCACTCTTCTTCTTAGAAATTTTAGCTACTGTAGAAATTCCCAGTGCCATTAACACCAATTGCCATATACTAAAAATATCATAAGATGCTATTATTTTATTTAAAAGAGTCGGATCTGTCTGAGCTGAAATATTCAGTGGTCTTTTACTTATTAACATATATATAGTTTTTATTATAAGTCCTACAACTGCAGCCATATAAGCAGTAGTATAAATTGATACCACCTGTCCATATTTTATTTTACCTTTAAATACTCTTATAAATAGCATATATACAAGAGAAGCTATAAATACTGTTATTATAACTCCTATTATTCCCTCTATAGCTACTATTGGAGCCGAAGAAAAAATACCCATAGCTTTCTTTGTTATTTCTGCCTGTTGTGGATCCATACCCTTTGTCAAATTATTTATATATTTTTCTAAATAAGGTTTAGACATAGTAAATTGTACTATAGCATATATAGCACTTACTATACATATTAATACTAATCTAATAATATAGCTTGGTTTTTCATCATACTGAGCAAAAACCTTAGTTGGATGGATAAAAAAGTTCTTCACTTTTTCACCAAAAGTCAATTGTTCTGCGTTATTTGTATCTTCCATAAGAAAATACCCCCTTTAATTATTCGTCTTTGATTGATTTTATAACATTAAGCTTTGCAGCCTTTGAAGCAGGATAAATACCTGATAAAAAACCTATAAATAATGAAAATAATAGTACAAATAACACTAATCCTACACTAGCAGTAGCTATTTTTACATTTCCACCAGAGCTGCCACTGGACAAGTAGCCTCTTAGTACTGAATTTACAATAAAATTAATGAGAAATCCTATAATGACTCCTATTAGCCCTCCCATAAATCCTATAGCACTGGCTTCACCTATAAATACTTTTTTTATATCAAAGAGCCCTGCACCTATTACCTTCATAACTCCTATTTCCTTTTTTCTTTCATATATGGACATGTTCATAGTATTGGCTATACCAAAGGCTGATACTAAAAGTGAAATTGCCCCCAAAGCACCTATAACCATTTTTACTCCATTTAAGGTTGTATTTGTGGCATCCAAAATCTCTTTAAGTGAAGAGGCAGTATATCCCAAACCATTTATACTCTTTTCTATTTGATTTATATTTTTTACATCGTCTACTACTACATTTACTTGTCCATAAGTGGAATTATTTTGTTCTGCAGCATCTGTGGTACCATCTGTTTTCCATTGATTTAGAGTTTTAGCAGCTTTTAAAGGTATTTTTACTATAAAATCGTCACTGGAGTTTTCTAAAGAAATTCCACTTATTCTAAAACTATATTCCTTATCTTCCTGTTCTCCAGTGTCTGATACCTTTGAAACCATAATGTGAACTCTTTTTCTAAGTAAATCTTTTATTTGACTATCAGTAATATTATCGGAGTTGTTGCCACCAATAATGTATTTTGCTAGTTTATAACCTATGACACATTCCTGACCTTCATCTGAGGAAAATTTTCCTGCAAATAGCTTATGGTCCTTTGAATACTCTTTCATTTCCATACCCATAAAATTTGATTGCAATTGATTTTTCTTATATTTTATATTCCCCTGTAAGTTTATTATGGGTACACAGTATTTTACACCTGGTAATTTTTTTAACTCCTTTAAAGACTTATCATTGAGTACTAATTTTTTCTTCTTCGTACTATTTGCAGTTGTTTGCTGCCCATAGGAGTTATAGGGTACTACTGTTATTACATTTGAATCTCCAAATGAAGAAAACTGATTTGATACATAAGATTGAAAGCCATTGCCTATGGAAACAATAACGAATATAGCTATACTTCCTATTATTACTCCTATCATTGTAAGAATAGTTCTAGCCCTTCTACGCCACATATTACTCCATATTATTTCAAGTAAATCACTAAGTTTCATACTAATCACCTAATCCAAACAATCTTTTGAAAAAGTCCCCTATAGATGAAAGTCCACCTTTTTTATCAGTACTGACTTTCTTATCAGTGGCACTAGCTGATTTCTTTATATTTAAGTCCTTAGATACTACTCCATCTCTATTGAGTTCATCCTTATAAGAAACTTCTACTTTTCCGTTTATATCCTTTGTAAAAGGTAGTGTTACTTCATAAGTTTCATCATCACCAGCTTCAAGGCTTCCATAATACTTAGAGTATTCCTTATCATTTGAAGTAACCTTAACCATAACCTGATCTAAATTACCCTTGCTTGCATTTACAAAAGCTAATTTTAAATTTCTTGTATTATTGCCTGTATCACTGGAATCCATAGAAGTTATAGCAAGATTCGCCTGATTGTCTATTACTATACCTATAATCTTACTATCTTGAACAATAGCATCATTGTATTTATAGCTTATATTTATTACAACATTATAAGTTCCTGTCTTTAGCTGAGAATCTGCAATCATATCTAGGCTTAAAACTGCAGTATTACCTTTATTTATTTTGCTGCTGTAAACTTCATTGGTAGAATTAACAGGAGAGAAGCCACTCAAGGCATTTTTACCTTCAATGCTGGCAAGCTTTATATTTATATCTCTTATGCTATCATCAGATGTGTTCTTAAGGAAAAAGTTTATTTTGAATTGTTGACCTGGCTGTACAACTTCAGGTTTAGTTTCCACTCTTTGAAATAAAAGCTGTGAAGAATCCGCTTTCGCATTAAATGAAGGGACTATTAATATACTAAAAAATATCATTGCTAACAGTATCACTTTTTTCATTAAAATTACCTCCAACCACTTATGAATAAAATTTTACTTAGTGTCAGTTTATATTTACACTAAATTTAAATTAATTATAATTGTTTTTATCTACAATAAGACCGTCTTTAACCCTTATAATTTTATCTGCGTATTTACATACCTGCTGGGAATGGGTTACTATTACAAAGGTTTTATTTTCTTTTCTGTTTAATTCTTTTAGCATTTCTATAATTTCTATACCAGTTTTACTATCTAAATTTCCGGTAGGCTCGTCTGCAAGCACAACTGCTGAATTATTTACTAGAGCCCTTGCTATAGACACTCTCTGCTGCTGACCCCCTGAAAGCTCGCTAGGTTTATGATTCATTCTATCTTCAAGCCCAACCTTTTTTAGCATTTCTGCTGCTCTTTCCTTCCTCTCCTTTTTGGATACTCCTAAAAATACAAGAGGGAAAGTCACATTTTCTAATGCTGTAAACTGAGGAAGTAGATTATAGGCTTGAAATACAAATCCTAAATGCTTTCTCCTAAACAAAGCTAATTGATTTTCATTAAGCTTAGATATGTTTTTATTACAAATTTCTACTTCCCCTGAAGTTGCTGGCATAAGTCCCGCAAGTATATTTAGAAATGTGGATTTACCTGAACCGGATTCCCCTATTATAACAGCGAACTCTCCTTCCTCTATACTTATGCTTATGCCTTTTAAGATATTAACCTTTATCTTATTCAGATAAAAATCTTTTGTCACATTATCCGCTCGAATTATTGGCATATTTTCCTCCTTATATAATTTACAACTAAAATTTTACATATGATATTATATTATATTAATAATTTATGAATGTAAATAGATATGTAGTAAAATGTAGATTTTCTGTCGTGAACTGTTTTTTATAGAATATATCTTTCTTTAGATATTTAGTGAATAGTCAAACATTAGAATAATAAAAATAAGGTTTAACACCGATATTAATCTTAGTGTTAAACCTTATTTTAAAACAATGCATATTTTAATCTAAGAATTATGTTTATAATATTTTAACAATATAGGTTCAAATAAAAATGCTATTAAGTCTCCTACAACTGATATAACTCTAGTAATAATAGTTGCTAGTAACACTATACTATTTGTATAAAATGGCGCCAGTATAAGAAGTAAAACAGTTTCCCTTATTCCTATGCCTCCTGGTGCACCAGGAACTACAAAGCCAAGTACAAATGAAATTGTATAAGCAGATATTATTATCATAATCAAAGGTAATGATACATCACAACCTAAAATTAATTTTAATGTTAAAAGTAAAAATATACCTGGAACTATTAATGTAAAACCGTAAATAAAAAATAATTTACACAAAAGTCTCAGAAAATTTTTAGTAAATAAATGTTTATAGTTCTTTAAAAACTGTGTCTTTTTACATATAAACCAAATTGCTAATACTATTAATAAAACTAAAGCTATTAGAACAGCAACAATAATATTAGGATTTACTTTAAGTAATGCATATTCTAATGAACTCTTAAAACTTTTCATAGCAAATATAACTGATAAAATACAAGCTGTAAATGCTAACATTACTACCTCAAGTATAGTGCAAAAGGTGATATCCAGCTGTTTAAATCCAAGTCTACCTGCTAATAGATTTCTGCCTGCAAAATGCATAAAGTTCCCCGGCAAATATTTAGCAATATTAGATTTTACATAAACTCCTGTAATATCCTTAAATGGTATTGAATCTTTATTAATGAATTCCAATATGCTCTTCCACGCATAGGAAGATATATACACCATTACAGCATAGCCAATAGACATTAATATAACAAATATCACAGCAGAAAATGGATTTTTTATGTATTTAACATCTAAATTCATAGATAAAAGAGATCTTCCTATAAAAATAAATGCTATGATGGTAATTATGTATCCTATATATTTAATAATCTTATTATTTTTCATATAAAACTCATTTCCTTATAATTAGTTTCATTAACTTTTCTAAGTATATTGTAGTATTATTTTATGATTATATTTAATTAATACAATTCAAAGAAAACAATTAATCTTAATATATAAGTTGCAATTAAAATTATACATTAATAATAACCAATAGATTAGATCTAAACAAATTAGCAATTCTATACTGAATATAATTTATTGCAACATATATATATGTTTTAGTCTTCCTTAAAATTTTTACTTTCCATAATATGAAGTATCTTTTCCTTTAACTTATCTGGATTACCCATTTCCACAAAATAATTATTAATATTATCTTCAATAAAAAGTTCACGATTAGCAGGATTATCACCTAAAATCATTGGTTTTTCCATTGAATTATAAATATAAGCTTTACCTGGAATTGTTCTAGATGCTTTGTCTATAGTATTATTAAAATGCCCCGCAAGGCATAAATCTGCTTTTGCAATTTCTTCTGCCAAATCCTCTTGAGAAAGCCAAGGTATAAAATTTACATTTTTTAATTCCTCATATCTTTTTATATCACTATCCTTTATAGGTCCTATCATTTGAAAAACTACCCATGGTATATCCTTCATTTTCTCAATACATTGAAGAATTGTATCTACACCTTGCAGTGGTAAAATACTCCCAAAATACAATACTACAAATTTATTGTTAAATTGCTTTGGTTTTTTAATTGCTCTAGGATAGTAAATTGACAAATCTGCCTTAAGATATAATACATTAATTTTACTTTTATGCGCACCTAGCTTTTCTACAAAATAATTACCATGTGCAATGGTATCAACAATTATTTTCTCTGCTTTTCCAAGTGTGTTTTTATCCAGCCATAAAAATATTCTAGCTACTATACTATTGGGTTTAAATTTCTTTCGGTCATTTATCATTGTATCATAAAGAGAAATAAAAAAATCTTCTACAATTAATTTTCTCTTAAATTTAAAATAGAAAAAAGGTAAAATCAGTTGAGGAGAAAAGCCTATGAATATTATGTCATAACTATCTACTGACATAGTCAATAATTTTATATATATCTTAAGGAGCCTAGAAATATAGCTTTTATCTTTACATCCTATAATTTCAACTGACTGTGCTGCTTGCCTCAAATCCTCTATTTCTTGAGTATTGCGTATGTAGTCCACATTTTTTGTAGTTATAAACAAGACTTTTTTTCCCTTTGCAATATCTTCAATACAATTATTGTGGAGGTAAGTCTGTTCCATTATTTTTCCTCCTGAGCTTTTGAATCCTTCTTGTCTGAATCATAATCCAATTTACGTACACGGTATTGAATATCCTCTAATAGCTTACGATTAGCCGCAATTAAATCTGCTTGAAGACCAGTAATAAATGTTTGAAATCCAAGTAACATTAAAACAATGCTAAGTAAAATGGATTGTATGTGTCCCCCACCATGACCGTTTACGTACAAAATAAAAAACCTCATGGCTATTGCAAGTCCTATAATAAAAATAATTGCTCCAATAATACAAAAAAACTTAAGTGGACTATACATCATATATGCACGTACAATAGTACTAGAAGAACGCTTTATGTAACTGTACATACTTTTAAAAAGACGTGATTTCCTAATCTCTGGATTTGTACGTATAGGGGTAGACGCTATAGCTATCTTATTTTGCCCAGCTTGTATTATTGTCTCCAGTGTATATGTATATTTATTTATTACATTTAGTTTCATTGCAGCTTTACGTGAATATGCTCTAAAACCACTAGGTGCATCAGGAATATCAGTTTTTGATGCTTTACGTACAACCCAACTTCCTAGATGCTGAAGTACTTTCTTTTTATGTGAAAAATGTTCTGTTTCATCTATAGGACGACTACCAATTACTATATCATATTGACCATCTACAATTGGTTTGACAAGATTTTTAATATCTGCTCCAAAGTATTGATTATCCGCATCAGTATTAACAATAATATCCGCTCCAAGACGCAAACAAGCATCAATTCCCGCCATAAATCCAGCTGCAAGGCCTTTGTTTTGCTTAAAGCAAACCACATGATGTATTCCTAGTTCTTTAGCCACTTTCACAGTATTATCTGTACTTCCATCGTCTATTATCAAATATTCTATTTCATCTATACCTTTAATACTCCTAGGTAAGTCTTCAAAGGTTTGTGGTAATGTTTGTTCCTCATTGTAACAAGGTATCTGAATTATAAGCTTCATAAGATCGACTATCTCCATTTCATTAAATTATAAATAATCTTTAAAATTAATTAAAAAGTATATGAAATCTTCGTAGAAAAGCAGTGAAATAAAAATTAAACAAATTCCATATACAATCACTTTTTTTAACATAGAAACTCTTTTTGTTTCATAACATTGAAGCGTCATATTATTTTCAAACTCTAAATTAATTTCGGAAACTTTATCATCACCTTCTAAATAGTTACTAACAATTCCAACTACAGCTAAAGCTATTCCTGATATTCCACAAAGATAATATCTAGATTGATATCCTCCCAAATATCCAGAAACATTAACGAATTCGTTATAAGCACGTAAACACTGTACTATAATTGAAATTAGCACTCCAAAGTATACAGAAATAGCAGCCAAAAATATTGGATATTTTCGCATATACTTTTTCATCTGAAATAATAGCAAAATTGGAATTATCAGCAATAAAGCCAAGGCAATATTATTTAAGGAAATAAATCTTCCAATCTTAATTAAGGACACAGCTGATGCAATTCCAGTCCAAGTATGCATAAAGTTTTTAGTGAAATATAATACATACTGAGTAAAACTCATATATGTACGATTCGCCACATCCACATAAAAACCTGAATTATAAAAACCTTGAGGATCCAAGACCCTGTAAGTAGGTAAAATACTACCTGTTTGGAAATATGTAATTATATAATATGCAATTGTAATAAAATATATGGGAAGAGTGCAAAGAAATTTTTTAGATATTACAAACCAAAGATTTCTTTCTCTTATGAATATTAAAGCAATATATATGAATAATGAAATAAAAACCACTACCCCTGCTGTAAGCTTAGACATAAAGGAAAGAAACACACCTAAACTTATTATAAAATAAGTAAGAGAATTCCTCTTCTCCTCCGAAAACCGCAGTATTCCAAACATAAAAACTGATAGGCCAATCAAAGCCAGAGTATCGTTATTTATACCTGCACAATCATAGGCTAGCATTGGTACAGAAACTACTATTGCTGCATATAGACAATGTAGTAATATATTTTTCCCAATTCTACTATATCCAATATATAGAATTAATAATATAGTTAGCAAACTGAGAGCTATATTAAAGGATCTTAATTTAATAAAATCAATAACTACTGTATTATTTTTAATTTGTACTGCCCCACTCAGCCGCATGATGTGATAATACAGAGGAGGATGTCCTAAATAGTTAAGATCATTGCCAAATTTATATTCAGCATTTTTAATGTTATTATTGTCAATAGTTTTTGTTTGCTGCAATATCTTCATATCTTTAAATTCAGGTATTATCTTATGGGTCTCCTCTAAATAAGCTATGTATGAAACATGTGAAATCTCATCGGGAAATCTTCCAACATGTTCTGCATAAAATAACATCTTATAGCCAAAAAATATGAAAACTAATGAATACATAAGCAAAATCAAATATTTGGACTTATACCTTCTTTTTTTCAAAACGTTTGCACCTTCTAATCCCTTAATTTAACAATCATTTACAAATTAATTATAAATCTAAATACACATTTAGTAAACTCTTGCATTATAATTTTATTTTAAAATATTATTATTAACTTTAGGCATGTGAAAATAAATAACAAATCAAAGATGCGACATATATTTTTAATTATACAAGGAAACAGGTTCTGATGATAGTGGTGCTATCAGAAGGTTCTGTTAATGTAGTATAATTGAAAATAGACTAGTATACTGACTAGTTATTTATTTGAAGACGCCTTACATACTAAAATTAACATTTCCTTGTGACAACTTAATTTCATATTGGTTAACAAAATGTGAACCCACTATGTGAAATTATGTGAAAATAGGGTTTAACACTGAAATTAGGAATAATTTCAGTGTTAAACCCTAAAGATTAATACTATACTAGTTTATTCTATAATAATCTGCACTAATACTACCATGGCGCTCTATTTATCTTTATTTGTTCTTAGAGATTTATTATCAAGACAACTGCTTAATAAAATCATTTAAAAGATTTATTGCTACTTTTTTTCTATAATTCTTATTGGATCTCTGATCATCAATAGGGGTTATTAATTTAGCGTACTCATCTGTTATATCCCCTTTAATTGAATTTATCTCTTCCAAAGTTTTTCCTACAAATCTTTTTTCTAAGTCATCTGACTTAACAATAGTAGCAGCAACCGCTCCAAAGGCTATTCTTATATCCTCTACAACATTAGCTTTAAGTCTTGCAATACCTACGAAGGAGAGCTTTGATATAGCTGTTGCCTTTCTAGTTCCTACTTTTTTATAATAGAATTTATTAAAGTTTTCTAGAGGAATTTTTATCTCAGTTACAATTTCATTTTTATTTAGTATATGCCTTCCAGGCCCCGTAATAAAATCTTTTATATCTACAATTTTTTCTTCCTTTAAACTCTTTATTACTAATTTTGCATTCAGTGCATATAATAGAGGCAGAGTATCTCCAGCGGGAGATGCATTGCATATATTTCCCACCATGGTTGCTGCATTTCTTATTCCAAGAGAAGCAAAATCCGAGATTACTTCCTTCACATAGTCAGGTATTATGCTATTATCACTTATCTGAGACAATGTACAACCTGCTCCTATATTTATATAATTATCATCCTTATTAATATTTTTAAGTTCCTCTATATTATTTACAAATAGAGTATTCTTATCAAATTTTGGTATAAGACCTGACGGACTCTTTCTTCTTACCATAAGGTCAGTACCTCCAGCAAGAATTATAACTTCATCTTTATCTATTATTTCCAGGGCTTCTTGTAGATTTTCAGGCATATAGGTTACTATTTGTTTTTTATTTATATTATTATCTACCATACACTCTCACCCTTTTTTGCTGCCATTTTAACAGCATCAATTATTTTATCATACCCTGTACATCTACATAAATTACCTGATAATCCTGCCCTTATTTCATCTTCATTAGGATTTTTATTCTTAGTTAATAATGCATAGGATGCCATTATCATACCTGGTGTACAAAAACCACACTGCACTGCTCCTGCTTCATCAAAAGATTCCTTAAGAATATGAAATTCCTTCGTTTCCATAAGACCTTCTATAGTTATAACCTTAGCCCCCTGTATATTTCCTACAGGAACACAACAGGAATTAATTAAATTTCCATTTATTATAACAGAACAAGCTCCACATTCTCCTTGTCCACAGCCTTCTTTAGGAGATATTAGTTTTAAATCTTCTCTCAGTAAATCTAGTAGTCTTCTAAGTGGATTTACTTCTAAATTAATTTCTTTATTATTTAAATTAAATTTAATTTTTTTCTTCATTTGACATCACCTCCATTAGCAATTCTGGTGTTACAGGTATTTCATTAATCGGCTTTCCTATAGCATTTTGCACAGCAACTGCATAGGCTGATGGTGCTCCTATTAATGTAAGTTCACCTGCACTTTTAGCTCCTGAAGGCCCGTTATTGTAAGGACTATTAACTAATTTACTGTGTATTTTAGGGAAATCCATAGCAGTAGGTATAACATAATCTGTATTAGTTCTTTGAACTAGTCTGCCTTCCTTAGATCTCATTACTTCCATGCTGGCATATCCAAGTCCTTGAGCTACTCCACCTTCTATTTGTCCTTCTATTATTCTTTCGTCAATTGCTCTGCCAATATCATAAACTGTCCAAACGCCCTTCACATCCACTTCATAAGTTACTGGATCAAATTCTACTTCTACCACATTTGCCCCCCAGGAATAAGTGTTGTAAGCATCTCCAATAAAGTTTTCTGCATCCCATTTGAATCCTGTTGGATGTACATATCTCTTCATTACTTCCATTTCCTCATTTGGTTTCCAGTTTTCTTTCATGTCACGAGCAGCATTTTCAATAATTTTTCCAACTACCATAGTAGTTCTAGAAGCTACAGTAGGTCCTGAATTGGGGACTCTATCCGTATCTGGATTTACAAATATAATATCTTCTAGTGGTATCTCTAAAGTGTGAGCTGCAATCTTTCTAAGACTAGTACTAACACCCTGTCCCATCTCCACATTGGATATGAGTATTTCTACCTTATTATTAGTATATTTCTTTAATTTTACCTTAGCTTTTATAATGTCTCTTTCTCCATCACCAGTAAATCCACCACCATGGAAAAATATAGACATTCCTATGCCCCTAAGTGTATTTTTATACGCCTTACGTTTATTACTATAATCAGACATATTTTCTATGGTATCAATAATATCCGGAAGCAATATATCTTCTCTAAATAGTCCTCCAGTTGAAGACAAGTCTCCTTTTTTAATTAAGTTCTTCTTCTTGAAGTCAAGCACATTTATATTAAGCTTTTCAGCAATATATTCCATATTCAGTTCCAATGCAAGAAAGGATTGTGGTGCCCCAAAGCCCCTATAAGCTCCTGTTACTATATTGTTAGTGGCAAAGGCTCTTCCTCTAACCTTTACATTTTCAATATTGTAAGCTCCTACAGCTGCAAAAATTGCTCTTTGAAGTACTATATTCGATATCCCTGAATAAGCACCTCCATCTAGTTTTACATCTGCCTCTACACCAATTATTTTATAATCACTATCTACATAAGTTTTTAATGTTATATCTGAAGGATGTCTTTTAGTAGTGCACTGTATATCCTCATCTCTATCAAATATAAGCTTAACAGTCTTTTTTGTCTTTAAAGCCGCTGCTGCCACTTGACCACCTAAGATTGAAGGATATTCTTCTTTACCACCAAAACCTCCTCCAGTATTACTTTGAACTATTTGTACTCTATCATATTCAACTCCAAGTGCCTCAACTACTGCATCCTTAACGTAATAAGGACACTGCATTGAACCAATAATCTTAACACGTCCATTTTCATAACAACCTACCATTCCTTGAGGTTCAAGGTATATGTGCTCCTGATATCCTGTTTTGTAATTTCTCTCAAACACATGAGCTGCCTTGTCTCTAATACTCTCAATATCACCTTTAGCATATTTATAATCCACAAAGCAGTTGTCCTTGCCATATATAGTTTCTGTGCACTTTTCAGCATCTTCCATAGTAAAAATGCCGGGAAGTTCCTCATAATTTACCTTTATATTAGAAGTTATCTCTTCAACATTCTCCTTGTCAGGCCCTACCACAAGAAGAATTGGCTCTCCTATATAATTTACAGTATCCTCTGCGAAGAAAGGCTGATCATAAAAAATTATTCTTACTTTATTTCTTCCTGGTACATCATCTTTATCTACAATAAAATACCCCTCAGGCATTTCAGGCAATTCTATGGAAAGCAATTTAGCCCTTGCCTTTTCTGACCTCAATGTCTTTGCATATAATGCATCTTTAAAATCTATATCAGCTAGATACTCTGTAGTTCCGCATATTTTTCCATCTACATCTATTCTCTTTACGGGTTTACTAATGTCTTTGATAAACATAGTTTTTCCCCCTTTCTAAATTTAATGTTAATTAGTCATATTCAAATAAATAACTAGTCAGTATGCTAGCCTATTTTGAATCCTACTGCGTCAACAGAACCCTTAGATAGCTTACTATCTTCGGAACCTATTTCCTTGCAGGATTCAAAATATCCGTCGCATCTTTGACTTACTATTTATTTTCATATGCCTTATACAATTTTAATAATTCTTTATAATCATTTATAGTATCTATATCCTGTAAAATTCCTCTATCTAAAACCTCTACAATACTAAATCCCTTACTAACAGTAAACTCTTTTAAATTACTGTATTGGTCATCATTCAAAATTTCTCTTGCTACCTCAGTATTTATCAATATAGGATGACCCTTTCTTCCTTGAAAGGTTGGAACAACGATATCCTTATCTGCAGTTAGAAGAGACTCGTAAGTTTCACCCTTCACCGCTGGATAATCTCCTGGAGTTAAAAAGAACTTATCCCCTTTAAGTTTTTCAATCCCAACCTTCACAGAACTAAACATGCCATCCTTAAAATCCTCATTAAAAACTACCTCCACATCTCTATAATCCTTTAATATTTCCTCTATTATTTCTATCCTGTAACCACCCACTACATAAACTTTAGAACAATAACGTTTCATAACTCCAACACATCTCTCAATTACGGTCCTACCATTAAAGTCCAAACCCATCTTAAAAGTACCCGCTCTTGATGAAAAACCTGCTGCCAGAACAATTCCCTCTATCTTCATAATTCTTCACCAACCCTTTCACTTAACAAATCTCTCCATCATAAAACCATTTTCCATATATAATCTTTAAAATAAGGTTCATCAGTATGATATATGAAATTCAGCCATATTGAGCGAATATGTAAAAATCTTACCTTCACGGCTTTAGAGTCCGTTAAGTGACTTTTACTGTCTGAATGCAATGAGTTTAAAAGGCTTAGGTTTTTTTCAAAATTACATGCTAGATTTTCTTTCGAAAGGAGAGCACGTAAAATACAAACATGTAATCCTGCTTTGAGCATTATTTTAAAACCTTCCCCAATAATTACACTATACTTACATTTAAAGCTTTATAGCGCCTACTGGACATCGAGTTGTGCAAAGTCCACAGCCAAAACACTTGGAATTATCCACAGCTGCCTTTTTATTATCCACAATTATAGCCTGATATACACAACTTTCTTCACATTTCCCACAGCCAATACACTTATCCTCAATTACCTCTGGATAAACAGTATCATACTGAGGAGCTGTTCTCTCCTTCATCTTATCTATAGTTATGCCTCTTACCTCATCTAGTGACTTGTAACCATGACTATCTAACCAGCTATTGGTTTCCTTAACTATTCTTTTGAAGGCCTTGTTTCCCTCAACTATAGCTTGAGTACAGACCTGAACTGCAGCTGCTCCAGCCATAAGCATTTCAATAACATCTTCACCTTTAGTAACTCCCCCTACTGCAAGTACAGGGATTTTTACTGCCTTGCAAAGTTCATATACATGTCTTAAAGCTATTGGTTTTATAGCTGCTCCAGACATCCAGCCATAACCCGCTTCACTTCCCATATTAGGAAGTCCTGTTTCTATGTCTATAGAAAAGCATGGCCCTACAGAGTTAATGGCAACTAATCCATCTGCGCCGGCAGCTTCCAGTGCCTTTCCAAATTCGCCTATATCCGCAATTCCCGGACTTACCTTCATAAATACTGGCTTTTTGGTATGAGCCTTTGCAGCTTTTAAAGTATTTAGTACAGGAGTTATATCTCTTCCTACATAATGACTTGATATTTCATAAGCATCTGCAAATTTATCCACTCTAGGAATTAAATTTGCTATTTGTTCTGGTGTATATCCCATTCCCACAATTAGAGGTACACCACAAGTTTTAGCCTTTTCATATTCCTTCTCAATCCAGTGCTCAGGGCTAAGCTCTGACCAAAGCTCTGTATTTAAGAATCTAGTCTTATAATCAGCCATGCAAGGTTTAGGTATATGCGCTGCCTCTGTGGATATAGTTTTACTTACTACTCCACCTGCTCCGTTTTTTACACAATCTATAATCATTTCTGCGTTTCTTGAAGGTGGCCCTGCCGCAACCATAACAGGATTTTCAAATTCCATATCACCTATTTTTACTTTTAAATCTGCCATATATGTGTTTCCTCCTCATTGATAAATTTACTACGCATTGTTTCTAAACGAATTATTAGTTATCAGCTAGTCTATTCCATAGATTCTTAGAAACTTCTCTGGACTTTTTCATAACCGTTTCTTCATCTATATTTACAAGCTTTCTATCCTGCATAACTATTTTTCCATTTATTATAGTGCTGATCACATTGTTGCTGTTCATTCCAAAGATAAGATGTCCTCCTGCATTTGAACTATTAAAAGGAGTTGGACTATTATAATCCACTACTATTAAATCTGCAAAGGCTCCTTCTTCCACTACTCCAGCAGGTTTTCCAAATAACCTTTTGACTATCTCACCATTGTTATTAATAGCTATTTTAATAGTTTCTGGTACACTCATAACCCTTGGATCTCCCTTTATAAGTTTATGCACCACATAAAGATTGTCTATTTCTCTAAACATATTTCCTGTAAACCCATCTGTCCCAAGTCCTACTAATATATCTTTATCCAGCATATCTAAAATAGGTGGAATCCCTACTGCATTATTCATATTGGATTCTGGATTGTGAACTACTATACTATTTGTTTTCTTTAGTATATCCACATCTTCCTTACCTATATTTACGCCATGCACCGCTATAGTCTTCTCTCCTAAAACCTTCATATTCTCTAATCTTTTTACTACGCTCTTACCGTAGTTATACTGACTAAGTTCTTCATCCATATTTCCTTCAGATACATGGACATGGAAACCGCAGTCAAGCTCATCTCTCATAGATACTGCTTCTTTTAGAGTCTCATCAGATACTGTAAATGAAGCGTGAAGCCCAAAGGAACCTGTTATTAAATCATTCTTATTATCTTTACACTTCTTTATAAAACTATAATTTTCTAAAAGTCCTTCTTTTGCTATGTCCATACCATCTCGTTCAGATACTTCATAGCAATAATTTCCTCTGACTCCTACCTTTGAAAAAGCTTTACTCAGCTTTTCAAGGCTACCTGTGCATGCATAAGGACTAGCATGATGGTCTATTAAAGTAGTAGTACCATTTTTTACTGCATCTATAGCAGAAACCAGTCCACTGTAATATACATCTTCTAAAGTAAGCTTTTTATCCAATCTCCACCAAACTCTTCTTAAAACTTCTATAAAATTTGAAGCTGGTTCTCCATCTAGAATCATCCCTCTAGCTAAGGCACTATATGCATGATAATGGGAACATATAAGTCCCGGCATTACTATTTTACCCTTTGCATCTAAAGAATCTTCTTCCTTGTATTTTATCTCAAGCTTAGAGGATTCCCCTACATCTTTAATAATGTTATCCTTTATATAAACTGCACCATTTTCTATAATTGTATTCTCTACATTAAAGGTTACAATTGTTCCATTTTTTATAAGCATACTAATGTTTCATCCTCTCTGGGAATAGCATTTTATCCGATGACTACCAGCCGTAATACTTCCATCGCACTCTGTGAAAGTGGAAGATAACGGCTGCTACGTCCCCGGATAACAATTTCTAAGTTTCAGATGTCGAAAACAAAAAACTCCACCTGAAACAAAGAACTCTGTTTATCTTCCTTAATAATCTAGGGCATTATGATTTCTAGAAATAACCCTATTTGTACTTCTTTTTATAAATTCGCCATAGCCTTTTTTCCCAATAAACACATTGTCCACTACAATTACTTTTCCTCTTACCATAGTTAAAACAGGATACCCCTTTAGTCTTATACCTTCATAAGGTGTATAATCTACATTTTCATGTAGCATTGCTTTAGATAAAGTAAATTCTTTATTCTTGTCTATAATAACAATATCAGCATCTGAACCCTCTCTTATAACTCCCTTTTTAGGATAGAGTCCAAAGATCTTTGCTGGATTTGTGCTAACTATATCTACAAAATCTCTTATATTTATTTTTCCCTTCATAACTCCTTCTGAAAACATAAGAGGGATTCTTGTTTCTATACCAGGCCCTCCATTAGGGCATTTTGTAAAATCATCTTTTCCCCTCTGTTTATCACCATTAAAGTCAAAGGGACAATGATCTGTTGCCACAACTTGTATATTTTTATTCACTATGTTGTTCCATAGTAAACCTTGATTCTCTTTTTTTCTTAGAGGTGGGCTCATTATATACTTTAAACCTTGAAGATTTTTTTCCCTATATTTATCTTCATCTAGAAATAAATATTGAGGACAAGTTTCTGCCATTACATTTTTGCCCTCCTGCTGAGCCTTTACTATGTGTTCCATACTCTTTTCACAGGATACATGAACAATATATAGTGGTGCATCTCCAGCAACAGTAGCTAAACTAATCATTCTATTTACAGCCTCTGCTTCACTTTCCTCAGGTCTACTTAAGGCATGATATATAGGCTGAGTTTTTCCTTCTTTAACAAATAAATTTCTCAAATAATTTATTACTCCATCATTTTCACAATGTACTGTAGTAATAGCCCCTAATTCCTTTAGTCTAATCAAGACCTTAAGAGCCTCTTCATCACTGACTTTATTATCATAGGTTAGGTATATTTTAAAGCTGGCTATACCCTCTTCCTTAACCATTTCTTCCATTTCATTTAATATATTGTCATCTACATGTTGAATAACTCCATGAAAGCTATAGTCTATAACTGAATTGTTTCTAGCATACCCATGATACACACCTAACTGATGATGCAAATTGCAACCCTTTGGTCCAAATCCCATGTGATCTACAATAGTAGTGGTACCTCCGCAAGCAGCCGCTACAGTTCCAGTATAAAAATCATCTTTAGCCACAATATCTCCCATATGAATATTTAAATGAGTATGAGCATCTATGGCACCTGGTACTACAATTTTATTAGAGGCATCTATAATTTCATCTGCATCCTTGTTTATGTTAATTCCTATTTCACTGATGATTCCATCTTCTATAAATATATCTCCTATAAACTGTTTATCCTCAGCTATTATATTTCCATTTTTTATTAAGGTATTCATAATTACACCCCCTCTACCTATAGCTTATATTAATACAATTCTAATTTATATTTATAATCTATTAACTCTGTACTATTAATTATTCTAAAGTTTTTATTTTAGGCACATTCAAATAATTAGCTAGGCATCAGATAAATTCTATTAAACAAGATTTGATTTAGCTATTGCGTAATAACCTTTAACAGCCTTCAACAATTGCTCTATTTCAATATGCTCATCTATAGTATGAGCTAAGTTTTCCTTTGAAGGTCCAAAGCCTATAGTCTTTATACCAGCTTCTCCTGCATAGTGGCTTCCATTTGTGCAGAAAGAATAATGAGTTATTTCTGGTTTTAGTCCCGCTTCAACTAGACCTTTATAGGACTTCTGTACATATTCATCTTTCTCATCAAGTACCCATCCTGGGAAGAATCTCTCACCTTCAATAAGATTTCCAGTATAACACTTTTCAGTACCCGCAGCAAAACTTACCTTTGCCTTAAAGCTTGAATCCTCCTTTTCTGCTCCACTAATTATATCTAGTATAGGCTTTAATACACTTTCTTTAGTTTCTCCAACTAAAAGTCTTCTATCATAGGTTACTTTGCAGTAATCTGGTACTACAGAAGCTCCTGGATATGGTGAGGATTTAATATCTGTAAGTTCTAAAATTCCATCTCCTAGGAAGTCATCATGTTGCTTACTTATATGTCTAATCTTTTCAATCAATTTATTCATTTCATAAACTGCATTTATACCCTTCTCTGGATTAGCAGAGTGCGCTGGTTTTCCAAAGGTTTCTACTACTACTTCCGCTCTTCCCCTTTGACCTCTTTTAAGATTACAATTTGAAGCCTCGCCTATAACAACATAATCTGGATTGACCTTCTTGCTTATCTTTCTAGAAGCAACTCCCTCAAAGCATTCTTCATGTACAACTCCTGATACATAAATATCTCCTGCAAAATTCTTATTTGTATCCTTTGCAAAATATGATAGAGCACAAATCATTGCGCAGAAAGCACCCTTCATATCAGAAGCACCTCTACCGTATATCTTTTTATCCACTATGTCTCCACCAAAAGGATTCTGAGTCCATTTTGTCTCATCTGGCACTGTTACAGTATCTATATGTGCATCAAACAGTATTTTTTTTCCTGTTTTATTTCCCTTTATATGTCCTATTATGTTTCCATATTCATCAACGAAAAAATCATCATATCCCATAGCTGTAAAAGCTTTTTTTGCTCTTTGAACTACTCCATCTTCTTCACCTGAATAGCTTCTTATACGAAGTAAATCCTGACATAATTCTATTATTTCTGCTTCTCTCTCTTTAGATATCATTTTATATCTCCTCCAAAACACATTCCTATTAGGTTTTCATTATTCAATACAATTAAACTATTTATTTATTTTAAGATGCCTTAATGACTTCTATTATCATATTTCCTTAACTAACATATTTTAAAATTCTATATCCTTATTACCTTTCCCGTCAACTTATCAGACCTCTTACCATTATTTAGTACAACTTCTCCATTTATAATTACAGTTTCAATACCCTCAGAATATTGGTCAGGCTCTATAAATGTAGCTTTATCTATAACCGTAGCAGGATTAAAAATTACTATATCCGCCTTTTTACCCTCTGCTATTTCTCCTCTATCCTTAAATTTAAACACCTGAGCTGGTTTTGAAGTCATCTTATATATTGCTTCTTCTAGTGTAAGTGCCTTTTCTTCTCTTACATATTTACCTAAAACTCTAGGGAAAGTTCCATATACTCTAGGATGCGGCTTACCTCCAAGCAATCCATCAGTGCACACATTTTGTTCTTCTCGTTTCATGAATTTAACAACATGTTCCTCTTTACCATAATAATCATACATACCCACTGCATTTCCCTCTTCATAGAGAAGATCGAAGGTAGCATTATAAGCATCTTTTCCTCTTAGTCTTCCTATCTCAGCTAGATTTTTACCTATACAATCTTTATTTTTATCCGTTTTAACACTGGTTACATATATATTATCAACACCTGCAAAATCTATGAAATTATCCCATCCAGGTATTCCATTTTCTATATCATAAATCATCTTTTTTCTTAATTCTTTATCTTGCAGTCTCTTTAGAAGTTTATCCGTACCACCATCATGTACCCAAGGAGGTAATATTACTCCAAGCATAGTGCTTCCTGCTACGTAAGGATATTGATCTAGAGACACCTTTATGCCCTCTGCCTTTGCTTCATCTAAAAGTTTAATCATTTCATCTATCTTATCCCAATTCTTCTTTCCACAAACCTTAAAATGAGAAAAATGAATTTTCACACCACTTTCTCTTCCTATTCTTATTATTTCCTTCATAGAATCAACTATAGTATCTGCTTCACTTCTCTGATGAACTACAAAAACTTTGTCATACTTTGCCACTACTTTACACAGTTCAATCACTTCTTCAGTATCACCGTAGGCACAAGGCATATATATAAGTCCAGAGGATAATCCTGCTGCTCCAGCCTTTAACTCTCTTTCTGTTACCGCCTTCATTTTTTCTATTTCTTCTTCATTTGGTTCTTTATTATCAAGCCCTAAAACTTCCATTCTTATGTTTCCATGAGGAACAAGATATGCCATATTGGGACCGGTACCTGACTTCTCTAATAAATTAAGATATCCTTCAGTGTTTTCCCACTGCCAAGAAAGCTTGTCACTATCTCCATCAAGTCCTGCTAGATTTTTTCTCCAAGGACTTATATATTTCTTCGGAAGTGGTGCCATAGAAATACCATCCTGCCCTAATACTTCTGTAGTTATTCCCTGCCTAACCTTTGGCTCTATATATCCATCCACCAATACTTGTAGATCTGAATGACTATGAGTATCTATGAATCCAGGGCAAACTACATTTCCCTTAGCATCTATTACTTCATCAGCTTCTCTTTTATCTATACTACCTATTTTTTTAATATTTTCATTTTCTATTAAAATATCACCTTTAAATCTTTTTTTACCAGTTCCATCTATTATTAATCCATTCTTTATAAGAACTTTACTCATATAATCACCCGCTTTATATATATTATGTAGCAAAGTTTATGCCAATTTTAAAAAACAGGTTATTTTTATCATTTTATTAAATTTATATTCATTTATGTAGCAGTTTGTTATTAAATTAAATATATTTTGTATTTATAATTATGATAATTATTATCATTTTGATAATAAATTGTTAGTTTTTCTTATTATCTTTCATATACAGTATGGCTTCAATCACTGCTCCACCAATGTTTCTAGCCTTATCTGAAATAGTAAAACAATTTTTCCTTTCTGATAATCTTGGATCAATATCAGCAATTTTAAGTCCCTTGAATACTTTTGTATTATTTCTTATTATCCCTCTTAAAACTCCGTCTATAGTGGCTTTTAGCGCCACATCATCTACATAGGCAAGAACATCTTGTTTTTTTACTAAATCCCCGATTTCTTTTATATTATTGATAATTCCATCATAGTGACTGTATATTACTCTTTCTTTGGAATAACCTGCAATTACACCAGGCACCCCTGTATCTTCTGCTGCTCTTCCATTAAATATCAATCTTCCCAAATTATGTCCTCTATTGGTTTCTATAACTATATTAACGTCCTTTCCAGCTTCAAAACCAGGACCTAATGCAATAGTAAAAGGGGCCATATTCATATTAGTGCCAAGGTTTCTCTTAGCTAGTATAGCATCTACCACAATCTCCGGTTTTAGCATATCTATATATTTACCCTTTGGGTCTATAACTACAGGAATATTATATTCTTTCCAAGCTTCAAATATCTCCTCTTCCTTGTTTACTTTAACCGCTGTTATATCTTCTATAATAACTCTATTCTCATATACAGCTTCACCAAAACATACCTTTCTTCTAATGGAACTAGGCTTCTCTATTTCCAAAACTAAAACCCTAAAACCACTTCTGTACAATTTTTGTATGCTTCCTGATGCGATATCTCCGCCACCTCTTACAATAACAATTTCACTAAACAAAATTCATCATCCTCTTCAATTATTTTAGGATTATATTTATCTTAAAGCAATAACCTCACCAATTTTATTTATCCGCATCTAAATTGTATCCTAATTTTAGATTATAATAATCCTCTAAAGTATCTATATCTATAAGTACTTCTCCCTTGCTTACTTCTGCAAATACTATATCTTCTTTATGATTATTTATAACCTGTTTTCCTCCAGTATCTCCTTGAAGTTCTTTTAGTTCTTGAAGAAACTTAAATGGGAATACTACAGGACTACCCTTTCTCTCATGAAATTTTGGAATAATTATACTTCTTGAATTTTCTTGAAATGTATCCAATATAAGATTAATAGTTTCACTGTCTAATAAAGGCTGATCTACAGTGAAAAACATATATCCGTCACTAATAGGTGCATTATCTATCCCAAGCTTTATGGATTCACTTTGCCCTTTATTAGAATTCTTATTTTTTACACCTTTAAATCCTAAATTTTTAGCTAATATAAGTACAGGCTCCTGTCTTGCTACAATTATTCGGCTAAAAAAATTGCAATTCTGAACTATCTCCATAGTATGTTGAATAAAAGTTTTACCTTTATAAGTAAGTAAAAGTTTATTTTCTCCCATTCTTCTGGCATAACCGGAAGCCATAATTATAGCAGTTATATTCATATAAATTCGCCTCTGTTTTTTTATAATTTATTATATATAGCTATCTATTATTTATTATGTTTATATTACTATACATTAAAATATCATACAGAATTTAATACTAACTATCATTTAACCATTAATTGATAATAACTTAATGAGATAAATAGATATAGTCTTATAATAATCTTATCTTTATTATCTATTTTACAATAAAAATCTAATTAATATAGAAAAAAGCCTATCTATTTTTCCATAAAAAATTCCTTATAAAATAAAAATGGGTTACAGTTAATTTAACTGTAACCCATTTTTATTTACTTTAATAAATATTAAGCTAATAACATAACAGATGTTGATTTGATTAAAGCTGTTATTTCTGAACCCTCTTTAATTCCAAGATCTTCAATTGATTCAAGAGAAACTATTGAAGTAACCTTGTTACCTCCGCCAATGTTTACAACTACTTCTGCAGTTATTACACCTTTCTTTATTGCCTCAACTGTACCTTTTAATTGATTTCTTCCGCTTATTTTCATAATTGTTTCCTCCTATTTTTTCTTTATTTTTATTTTTGTATATTTTTATCCCTATTTGTCAATATGTTTGTTTTGTCTATCTAAGTATCATTATACACAAAAATCATTTAAAATCAAATCATTACTCAAATACCACAATATGTATTATTATCTAGTTCTATTCACTTATATATTATATTTATATTCACATTTTAGACAATATATATCATTTTTAATTAAAACATAATAATACTAACTTTCTTTATTTGCTTATATTATGTTTAGCTTATAAAAAATTTCTTAAATATTTAAGAAAATAAAGTAAAAAATAATTATAATATGTTGATATATAAAGATTCTAATTTACACAAAAGTCTATTTCTAACTTGTTTTATTTATCAATATCAACCTTATGAATATTATTATTTACATTTTTATAAGATATTATGTTCATAAATTCCTATAAATCATATTAAAAATTTTAACACTTCCATTTTTTCCAATTTATAAATTAAATTTTATATAATAACTACATTTAACTTTTTTGTATTTAGTGTATACTTTATGTATAGTATTTTACATTTATATAACTATAATGGGAATACTTATTTATGGAAGGGGATGTTATGATGACAAACAAAAAGGTAGTTGCAATTACAGGTGCTGCACAGGGGATAGGCAAAGGAATAGCTAAGAGATTAGCTGAAGATGGCTTTGCTATTGTTTTAGGAGATCTAAATGAAAAAGTTTTAAAAGAGACTGTTGATGAATTTAAGAGTCTAGGCTTTACTGTTTCCTACTCCGTATCAGATGTAACTAAACCAGAAGCTCAAAAAGCTCTAGTTGCAAAGGCTGTTGATGAATTTGGAAGTTTGGATGTATTTATTAATAATGCCGGTGTAGAATTTGTTGGTCCAGTATCAGAGATTTCTCCAGAAAACTTAGAGTTTGTATATAAAATTAATGTTTTCGGAACTGTTTATGGTATTCAAGCCGCAGCTGAACAAATGAAAAAACAAAAAAGTGGAAAAATTATTAATGCTTGTAGTATTGCCGGACATCAAAGCTTTCCAATGATGGGTTTATACTCTGCAACAAAATTCAGTGTTCGTGCTTTTACCCAAGCAGCAGCTAAAGAATTAGCAAAAGATAATATTACAGTTAATGCTTATTGTCCTGGTATTGTTGCAACCGATATGTGGACACGTATTGATGAAGCTGTAATAAAACACGAAGGCGGAAATAAAGGTAATGCATTTAAAAAGGCTGTTGAAGGTATTGCACTAGGTAGAAGCGAAGAACCTGTAGACATTGCTAATTTAGTATCATACTTAGCTTCATCAGATTCAAATTACATGACAGGACAAGCCATTTGTATAGATGGCGGAATTGTTTTTAACTAAATAAAAGTTCTGATGATATATTTTCTAAATAAATTGTAGATATATTTCTAATACTCACATATATAACTTATAAAAGTAAAGGAACTTCTAATTGGCTCCTTTACTTTTAATACTCTAAATTATAATTTTCTTATTGAATACCAAGTGAACTTATTTTTGTTAATAACTTGTTAATAATACATTATTATTTAAATTTATGTTTGTACAATTTTCCAAATAGTTATATTATAAATATAAATCTATAATTTGGAGGAATGTTATATATTATGAATAATTTATCATTTATTAAACAATATCTAAAAAATCCTAAAACTATAGGTGCAATAATGCCTAGTTCTATACTACGTGT
>NZ_BAEV01000042.1 GCF_000246895.1 Clostridium arbusti SL206
TCATATAGCTCATTATCTGAAGAACCTATTTCCTTGTAGGCTTCAAAATATACGTCGAATCTTTCACTTACTATTTATTTTCATATGCCTAATACATCAGTTTATCAAAACTGTTTAAATTAAAAAAGAGCTATGTTGCAAATGCATAGCGACACAGCTCTTTAGCTATCTTCCTACTAAAAATAACTTTTAGTAGGAAGATTAAGCAATTATCACATTTAATAAATATTTACTTTGATAAATCCCCTTAGAGTTGCTATACCCTATATCTTATGAACCTGTGCCTTTTTACTATCTAGCAATATAGTAGGCTTATCTGTAATTATTCCGTCTACATTTAATTTCATTACTCTCTTCATATCTCTTGGTCCATCTACTGTCCAAGCATATATGGTTTTGTTTAATTCATGAATATTTTCTACCATATTTGGTGTTATAAGGCCCTGCTCAACACTATAGAAATCAACACCTTCTATAGGTAGTTTTTGACCTCTCTTAAACACTATATATCCTGTGGTTATATCTGGATTTTCTTCTTTAACCTGTAGTATAATATTATAGCTCATGGAGTGAACCATACACTGTTTGGTAAAATTATTTTTATCTATCATATTAACTACTTTAGTAGTAAGATCTCTAGTATTGCCATAGGGCTTAATCTCTATTATAAGCTTTCTCTTATTATTCGCTACTGCCATTACTTCATTGAGAGTTGGAATTCTTTCATCTTTGTACTGGGATTTAAAAGGCTGATGTATTCTTAAATTTCTTAGCTGGCTATAGGTTAATTTATCCACCGTAGTATTTACACCAGTTAATCTTCTTAAATTTTTATCATGCATTAAGACTACTACACCATCCTTAGTTTCCTGCACATCAATTTCTGCATAATCTACCCTATGATTTATTGAACTCTTAATAGAGCTAATTGAGTTTTCAGGTTCATTATTACAGATTCCCTTATGAGCCACAATTTTTATAGAGTTTAAATTGACATCAGTACTTAGATATTCCACATTTTCTCTTTTCTCAAGGCTATTCACTGCATAGGCTTTTTGGTATAGTTCCGATTTAAATATAAAAGCTATAGAAAACAGCATAATTGCAACTATGGTTACGCACAGTATCATTACCTTTTTAGTTTTAAAATTAAATTTTCGCATATTACCCCTCCTTTGTACACAACACTTTAACCTTCATAAAAACATTATCTTATTTTAACCTAATATACATTATATTAGAATAGAATTACAAATATCACTCTAAAATTATTTTAACTTCAATTTAGAAAATTATTAATAATATTTATTATTCTTTCTAAAAAAATTTAAATATATAAGTTCAAATTAAAATTATACATCAATAATAGTAAATATCTGATCTCCAAACAAACTGGAAACTTGATAATAAATATAACTTATTGCAATATATATTTAGAAAAGTATTTAAAGCTAAATTTAATAGTAAAGGTACTGAAACTATAATGTTTCAGTACCTTTACTATTTACATTTCATGATTTTATTTAAAGATTTATCCTTTATCTTTTCATGCATTAAAGGTTAATACCTCCACCTCTAAGCGAAGCGTAGGTGGGACTTTTCAATCAGATGGGGTAGAATCCCCACCTGATTTCCCGATGTTTCAGCTTGCTGAAACGAGTTCACTATATTACTTAAGTCTTTTTATGTAATTTGTTTTTTATTATGTTATTTATAATTTTATATTTTAAACTTTTGAACTATTTCATTAAGTTTTTGTGCAAGTTCTGCTTGGCTCTGTGAAGTTCTTGCTACCTGTGCTACACCTTCTGTGGCCTCATTCATACTGGATTGTATGGATTCTACATTGTGAGAAGATTTTTCTGCAATAGCTGAAGTGTTTTGTATTGCTTCAGACACTTGTCCTACTGTTGCAGTAATTTCTTCTGTCATAGCTGCTATTTCTTCTGTAATAGAACTTACAAAATTTGAATCATTGTAGTATTGATTTCCCATATCTACAAAGGCCATAAGCTGTGGATGTATATCCTCATTAATAAATTTAAGTACCTCATTACTATTGTTAGAAATATTCTTGAAAGCATCCTGTACTTTTGAAATAGTATCTTTTATACCTGATACTGCCTCTGAAGATTGCTCTGCAAGCTTTCTAACTTCCTCTGCCACCACTGCAAAGCCCTTTCCATGCTCTCCCGCTCTGGCTGCTTCGATAGCTGCATTAAGTGCAAGTAAATTTATTTGTGATGCTATAGCTGCTATAGTATCTGACATCACACCTATATTTTCTACTACCTTACCATCTTCAATTGCCTTTAATATGTTATTTCTCTTTTCAGCATATACTTTTTGTACTGCATCTGTAGACTTTTTACCCTTGTCCTGTACTTCAATTGCCCTTTCCTTGGATTGAATTGAGCTATTGCTTCCTTCCATGGACTTTTCTGATAACTGATTAACGCTGGTGTCTACCTCCTGCACTGATGCACTGATTTCCTCAGAGGAAGCGCTGGTTTCCTGGACGCCACTGGTTATTTCCTTAGTAGCAGCATCTATATTTTCAAAGTTTGCATTTAACTCCTCCACCATAGCAGAAAGTTCTTCACTGGCAGCACTCATATCCTGAGAGTTGTCCATAATATGCTTTACTAGTTCCTTTACATTTTTCTGTGCTGAATTCAGCGCAATACCTGTTTGTGAAAATTCATCATTTTTTGTTATAGTTATAGCATTAGAGAAATCATATTTAGCTAATCTCTCTGCAAAAGACTTTATTTTTCCAAGAGGAACGAGAATTCCTCTTGCAAGTACAATAGATAAAATTATTGAAATAATAACACCTACTATAATAAGTATAATCATAGTATTACTAGCACCTGTATATACACTATGATTATCCGAATTTGTTTGCTTTGCATGAGTGGAACTCATGGCTATCAGCTTATCAATTGAATTAAACATAGGTTGCCATTTTTCATTCATTCTTCCATATTGAAATACTGCTTCATCTGTACTTCCATTGTTTATCAATGTCAATAGATATTCTTCCTGTTCTGTAAACTGTTGAAAATTAGAATGGAATAAACTGAATTCCTTCTGTTCCTGATCATTTACACGGCTACTACCATACTCTTTTATGTAACTATCATTTTTATCTGCAATTTTCTTAATATCTTCCAAAAGCACTGTCTTTTGGCTAGAATCTTTTACATAAACTAACTGCAGCATATCTGATTTGATCTGAGTTAAATTTTGCTCCATGTCTGTGAGTATATATACACTTCTAAGACTATTACTGTACATTTCCTGTGAATTTCTATCTAATTTTTGTAGTGAAGTCATACCTATAATTCCTGTTACTGCAACTATAAAAACTATAATAGAAAAAGCTATAATTATATTTGTTTTTACTTTTAAATTCTTAATTATTTTCATTTCCTAATCCTCCTTCGTAATACTAAAATTAACCTGTAACTACATATAAATAAGTATCTAAACTTCTATCTACAGCTGAAGCTACAATATTAATAAACGCTTCTAAATCATTTTCTGTGCTAGCCTTTTCAAGAGCATTCATGTAGGATTCTCTATCTTGCATTTTTATAACAGTAATAGTGTATCCATTTCTCATAAGTATCAAATTCATAAGAAGTCTTCCACATCTGCCATTTCCATCTGTAAATGGATGTATATAAGTAAACTTATGATGAAATTCTGCTGCAAGCATTATTGGCTCAAGTTTATTTTTATTTACATCATACCATTTAATTAGTTTTCCCATTTTCTCTGAAATCAAGAAATGCTCTGGTGGTCTATGCTTACTACCACTTATAAGCACATTAACATTTCTATACTTGCCTGCATTCTCATTATCAATACTCTTAAGAATAATATAATGTAAGTTTTTAATTACACTCTCATTAATATCAATATTTTTGTTTACTATATCCTCTATATAATCAATAGCTTCTTTGTGATTAATAACCTCAAGATGTTCCCTAAGGCTTTTACCTTTGCCAATAGTAATTCCATCTTCTAAAATAACTTTAGTTTCTGTAATTGTAAGGGTGTTCCCTTCAATAGCATTTGAATTATATGTAAGTTCCACATCAAAATATTTTTTTAAGTTTTTAATAATCGTTTTGTTAAATGGTCTTCTGCTATCTAATATCTGTTTTTTTCTGTTTATTTCTTCAAACATAGCAATCATCACCCTTTTAGAAAATTTTTATCCGATGACTAGCAGACCTAATACTCCCATCGCACTCTGTGAAAGCAATTCACACAAAATTAAAAATTTTGGTTCTATGCTTTCCTATCAAAGTGGGAGATAAGGTATGCTACGTCCCTAGATAACAATTTCTAAGTTTCAGCGGTGGAAAACAAAAAACTCCACCTAAAACTTAGAACTCTGTTTATAATATTATAAATACTCTGTTATTATATTTACAAATCTATCTATATATTTTAAATCATTATAGTGTTTTCTGTCTTCCCCGATTAACTCTTAACCATATTCTGTCCACTAATTCTCCGAAAAAATACAGTGCTATAAATATTAATGGGAAAGAATATCGCCCTTGACCCTCTGTGAAAAAATATACGGAAGTAAACATATAAATGCACACCAAACCATAGAGCTCAAAGCTATCTATAGATTTAAACTCTTTTCTTATTATCTTCACTATAATCCTTATGGTAGCTATAATCATGAGTATTATTGCAGGTAAAAACAATACATTTCTCGCTAGGTTTGCATAGGTTATAAAAACATACTCTAAGGCTTTACTAGTTCCCGCTCCATGAAGAGCGTAGAGTATGTCATCTCCTACAAAGTAGGTACTGAATAATCTTTTAAATCCCAATTGCACAAATCTACCTGGATGACTCACTATCCACTTTTTAGCTGCTTTGCTTAGCATTTTGTTTTTTTCTGTCATATTAGCCTTCTGATATTCTTTTGTGTTTACAATAGAATTTTCTACCTTAGCGGCTTCCATCCATCGTCCATATTTATTTTGTGAATTATTGTTTATATAAAGTACAACACCACCGTTGTTAGATATAAAAGTAAACTGTCCCATAAGTTTTGTATTCCTATAGGCCCAAGGAGAAAGTGCTAATAAACTCACAAGTAATATTATCGCCGAATGTTTTATAATCTTTATAAGTTTTACCCTTAAAATTAACTCAATTAAAAATATAGCAAAAAAGAATACTATAAAAAAGGGTTTTATCATACTATTTATCGCCACTAAAATACCTATTAATACATATTTATACTTTAAATCACTATAATATACTAATGTAGTCAAAAGAAATAAGGTTGTAAATATTATTTCTGTACCCAAAATGCTGTTATAAAAAATGTTACTTGGAAACAGTACAAATAAAGTGTATATAATTTTACGTCTGCTTTCTCTTATATTTATCTTTTTTAAAATTTTATAAAATATAAGGTAACTTAATGCAGTTAAAACCACATTAAAAATCTTAGCAATAATTATACTGCTGCCAAATATCTTGTATATAAACCCTAAAATAATAGAATAGCCTACAGAAGTGTAGGTATTCCCCCACTGTCCACCATTTGCTACCTGCGTGGCTATAGTATTATAATATGCAAAGTCCGAATATGGTTCTGTTTTTACAAAAATAATCCACAACAGTGAAAGAATTACACCCACAGTTGTGACTACTTTATAGTAATTCTGTTTATTATTTTTCATTTTTATCTCCCTGTAATTTTATTCCTATCAATAAATCTTAATTGTTAATTTCTTTATACAATCACCTTTATACCTAATTCTCAGCTTATATTCTAACATATATTATGCATAAAATACCAGAACTTATATATTCGCTCACTTGGTAATCATATGAAGTACTGGTGATTAATCCTTGACACAAATCTATAAAAAAAGTAGCTGTCCCGCTATGCATAGATATGCATTGCGAGACAGCTTTTTAACTATTCTGCTATTAAGGCATCTTCAAATAAATAACTAGTCAGTATACTAGTCTATTTTGAATCATACTACGTTAACAGAACCCTCTGATAGTACCACTATCATCAGGACCTGTTTCCTTGTATGATTCAAAATATACGTCGTATCTTTGACTTGTTATTTATTTTCATATGCCTAAAAATAATTATTAGAATCCTATTTTTAATAATTAAACAAGAGGGTTCTCAACTTTAATAAATATTTATTCTTTTTGAGATATACCCCTTTTTTACATTTTTATATACTTTCTTCTCTTTTTAGTTCATCCTTTTGCCCTCTAGCTTTAGGTAAAAGAGTAACAAGTGAAATAATAAATGCAATAATTATAATCCCAGCAGCAAATAAAAATGTATAGTGTATTCCAGAGATAATATTTGCTGGGTTTGTTTTAGTTATAGACTTAGTCTTTGTGAAAAAATAGAATAAGGCACCCATCAAAGCTGCTCCTGTAGTCTGTCCAATGGTACGAGATAAATTAAGAAGTCCTGATGCAAGTCCTCGTTGTTCCGGTTTTGAGGATGACATTATAGATGCATTATTTGGTGTCTGGAAAAAAGCTAAACTTCCATTAAATATAAGTATAGTAACAGCAAAAATAGCTATACTTGTTGATCCTCTTAATGTAGACATTCCAAAAGATCCAATGGCAAAAATAATTATACCAAGGATCATTACGGTATAATTACCTAAATGCCTTGCCAGCTTAGTAGAAATAGGCGTAAAAATAGTACATCCAATAGGCCCTATGGTCATTAATAATCCCGATGTAGATGTAGAGTACAGCTTTCCCTGCTGAAGATAAAAGGGAAGTATAAATACTGCTCCCGTTATTACAGTATACATAAGTACACTTATAGCAAGACTTCCGCTGAACACTTTATCTTTAAACATACTGAGCTTTATAAGAGGAGATTTTATCCTATGCTCCAATAATAAAAATGCTATAATAAATATAACTGTTAGAGCTATAAATAAAACAACAATTCTGCTTAGTCCATTATCCTCAGCAAAAGTTACACTTAAAACATAACAGCTAAGTGCAGCACATAACAACAGTAATCCAGGTACATCAAACTTCTCAACCTTTTCTGATATTGGAATTTTAGGAAATCCTAATACAAGTATTAATGCTATAATTCCTATGGGAACGTTAAAAAAGAAAATAGATCTCCATCCAAAATAGCCTATAAGAACTCCACCAACTGATGGTCCCAGTGCAAATCCTACTGGAAGCATTGCGGTGAGAATTCCCATACTCTGTATAATTCGATCCTTTGAAACTAAATCACCTAAAATCGCAAAGGACAAGGCCATGAGTATAGCTCCTCCTACCCCCTGCAGCGCACGAAATAGTATAAGAGTATAAATTGATGTTGATACTCCGCAGAGTAAAGAGGCCACAGTAAAGATTATAATTCCAAGTATAAAAATAGATTTTTTCCCAAATACATCTCCAATACGACCTATTCCAACTATAAGAGATGTAACTGCCAAAAGATAACTAAGTGCTATCCATTGAACGCTGGCAAAACTTGCCCTAAGGGATTTAGCAACAGTAGGCAGTGCAATATTAACTATATTTGTATCAATTGCAGCCATAAGTGTTGTAAGTGAAAGTACTAAAACAATTAGATAGTAATTAGGTTTAGTACCTACCCCACTAGATTTTTCTGTCATACATATCATCCTTCCAATAAAAAACATACATTACCTATTGATATTATTATACACCCTTATAAATTTCTTTAAAAGACACAAGGAAATATTAGCACCCCTGGGGTGCTATCTTTTCCATAAATTCCAAATTTTACACCCCAGGGGTGCTTAAAATATGAAAGTTGGCAATAATCAATATAAAAAGGGAGGATTTTGATTATATGCCAACATCCAAAAGAAAATGGTATTCAGGTGCAAGCTATCATGTTACAGCTAGAGGAAATAATAAAAGTATCATATTTAGAGAAAAAAGTGATTTTTTACACTATTTAAAATTGTTCATAGAAGCACTAAAATATTATGAATGTGACGAATATAAGATAATATGTTACTGTTTAATGAATAATCATGTACATATTCTTATAAAGACAGAACATAAACCGCCAGTGCAGTTTATTGGAAGGATAAACAGTAAATATGCAAAATATCACAACAAAAAATATAATTGCATTGGACATTTATTTCAGGATAGATATTATTCAGAAATTATCAAAACTGATGTGCAAATGATTGAAACCAGTAGGTATATACATTTAAATCCGGTAAGAGCCAATATAGTAAAAAAAGCAGAAGAATATACATGGAGTAGTTACAGCATGTACATAGGAGATAGGGAAGAAAACATTATTTCCTCTGATAATATTCTCTATTATTTTCAGGAACAAAATAATAGAGAAGTTTATCAGAAATTTGTAGAAAGCATTATCTCTCAATAAGGAGAGATAGCACCCCTGGGGTGCTATCTTTTCCATTCTTTCCATTTTTTACACCCCTGGGGTGCTTTATTAACATTACTATTTTTTATTTCCTAATAATTCATGTATTACATATGTAGCATCCATAAATTTAGCAATAGACTGTTCTCTGTTTAATCTATTTATTATTATTGCTAAAAGTTCAGACATATCAACTGATTTAAACCACTCAGCTTTTTCAAGTTCAGGTGATATATAAGTCAAATTTGTTGAATAAACTTTGGTTATTATATTATCATCATAATATTTTTGGAACTTTTCTAGCCCCTCTGTGAAAAATGCAAAAGTAGTAGCAACATAAACATTTTTTGCCTTTTTTAATTTTAATTCTTTTGCTATATCAAGCACTGATTCTCCTGATGCAATCATATCATCAACTATTAAAACATCCTGATTTTCAACATCTCTTCCCATATATTCATGTTTAACTATAGGATTTTTACCATTTACAATTGTTGAGTGATCTCTTCTCTTGTAGAATAATCCAACATCAACTCCAAGAACACTTGAATAATATATAGCTCTATCCATGGCACCTGTATCTGGACTTATAACCAGCATATCCTTTTTAGGTATTTCTATATCATTCTCTTCTTTGATAATAGTTTTAAGAATATCATATGTAGGGTATAAATTTTCAAATGACAATAGTGGAATTGCATTTTGAACATTAGGATCATGAGCATCAAAAGTCAATATCTCCTGTACTCCTAGACGCTCTAGTTCTTGAAGTGCTAGTGCACAGTCTAAGGATTCTCTGCCCTTTCTTCTATGCTGTCTTGATTCATAAAGTAGTGGCATTATAACAGTTATTCTTTTAGCTTTTCCTCTTATGGCTGATACAGTTCTCTTAATATCCTGAAAGTGTTCATCTGGACCTTTGTGATTTTCCATTCCAAACATATTATATGTACAACTATGATTACCTATATCACAAAGTATGTAAATATCTTTTCCTCTAACTGAATCTGAAAGCTTTACTTTACCTTCACCGTTAGAAAAACGTACTTCGTCTACAGGTAATAAAAAGTTATCATCTACGTTTCTTCTCTCTTTAATATGTTTATCAATTTTTTTCCCTAATTCCCTAAAACTCTCCAAAACAATTAGACCTAGTTCTCCATTATTATGGTTAAAAATTTGACCACTGCTCATATTTGTCCTCCATATATCATTTTAAATTTATACATTAATACATTTTTCGAGTATTTTACTTAATTAATTTTAAGTATACAAGTGGTTTATGTCAATGGTAATAGCACCCCTAGGGTGTAAAAAATGGGAAATTAGCAATGATTTTATGGTTATAAATCTTAGTGCCATTGTAATTAATTTTGTCAGTTTTACAATTCTGCTCATAGCACTTTTATATAATTTGCTGTGATCACATTTATTTACTGTAAGTAGGTGCTGCCCATCTCCCATCTATAAAGAGTGAGAGAATTTCATTTCGCACGTTAAGTTAAATCTGTTTCTATATATTTTTCTCATAACATAACTAAGATATATTGTAAAAACAAAAGACAAAATATTACCCAACAGAAACTGTAATATATCAATATTTTTAGATAAAAAAATAAGGCAATTTGAATACTTTCTTAATATGCCATGAATTGTAAATAAAATTAACAATTTATTAACATATTTTTATACTACTAATCAAAACCAATATATATAAAATCACTTTAACCTTGTTTTAATCAAAATCATCCTATATACTATATAAATACTCTCAAGATACCATAATCAAACCTAACATCAATGAATAAAACTAGTTATAAATAAAGATAACCAATAATTTGATTTTATATAATACTTAAGTATAATTAATACAAACTAATTATACTAAAGGAGAGAAAAGATATGTGTAATTGTGGCTGTGAACATATCGAACTAAAGTTTAAATATAAAGTATTTTATAAAGAACAAATGAAAAAATACCCAGGAAAGATAAAAAAACTTTCCTTAGTAATAGATAATAAGAACCACGTAGAAACTAATAATATTAATTTAATTCAAATATTCTTGCTATTCTTTAAAATAGGATTTACAGCCTTTGGTCCTTCCATGATAATGGAAACCAAAAAAACTATCGTAAAAAAATTGAAATTGATTACTGAAAAAGAGCTTCTTGAAGGACTTGCACTTGCACAGCTAATACCTGGGGCAACCTTTGTTTCTCTCTCTATTTATATAGGTTATAAATTAAAGGGATTACTAGGTGCAGTAGCAAGTTTCATAGGTTTTATTTTTGCACCATTTTTTATTATGTTGATGTTGTCATTACTCTACTTTAAATATGAAAATATAGCATTTGTAAATGTTTTATTTAAAGGACTTGGAGCTGTAGTTGTTGCACTTATATTAAATGCTGTATGGGATTTGGCTAAAACAACAACTTCTAATATTCAAGCGATTATAATAGCTGTCACCGCCTTTATAATTTCTATATTATATAATAATATTTTTTTAATCTTATTTATTTCAGCACTAATGGGACTAATTCTTATTCCTAAAAGTACAGAGGATATTAAAAATACAAAGTTAATAGAAAAAACTAAGATACAGTGGAAAAATATCATAATAATTTGTATAACAATTTTACTGTTTTTTATTTTAGTTGATTTTAATAGAGACCTATTAAGTATTGCTATAACATTTTTTAAAATTGGAACATTGTCATTTGGTAATGGGTTTACAATGATTCCTCTAATACAGCAAGAAGTTGTTAACACTCATCATTGGTTAACCCTTGATCAATTCATGGTTGGTGTGGCACTAGGGCAAATGACACCTGGACCAGTAACTATTACAGCTACTTTTATAGGATATAAGGTTATGGGATTAATAGGTGCAGTAGTTGGAACGCTATCAATATATGTACCATCTTTTCTTTTGGTAGCAATAACCTTTAACATCTATACAAAAATCAAGAAATACAATTGGATAAATTCTGTATTAAGTGGATTACTTTCATCCTTTGTTGGGATTATGGCATTAGTAGTAATAAATACGGGAAGGCATGCTCTTACTGATGTTTATACTCTAATATTATTTGCATTATCCTTTATACTGCTGCAATTTGTTAAATTAGATTCTAAGTTAGTAATATTAGGTGGTATAGTGTTATATATTATGATTTATTATTTAGCATAAAAATATAATACCCTAAGGATGTAAAATCATAGTAATTACACCCTTGGGTACATAAATTAATTTACATTATCATAATTCAGAAGAATTTTTAGTTTTACTTAACGGAATTTCTTTTATAAACAAACTTATTATTAATCCTAATATTGCCATACCAAGACAAATTATAAATACATCGTGAATAGAATTAGAAAGAATTTGTTTTATATCATCAATTAATTTCATAAAGTGTGGAAGCATTTCTTTAGGTAATTTAGAAGCTATAGCTTTTATAGAATCTCCCCCACCGGATAATGCATTAGGATTTTTCAATACTTTACTAATGGATGCTGGAAAACCTGTAGTATTAAGATCCTTTAAGTCATTTACCACAGCTGTACTCATAATTGTTCCAAGTACTGAGGATGCAATAGTCTGTCCAAGTGATTTAAAAAATTGAGTTGATGAAGTTACAACTCCAATCTTACTTTCAGAAAAAGCACTTTGAGCAGTAACGCTGAATATAGGCATTCCAATACCTACTCCAAATCCCAAAATAATCATAGCAATTATTACTTGTGAGTTAGACGTGTTAACTCCTAAATTTAAAAGCATCACAGAACCTATAAGTAAAATTACAAAACCTATTATTGCCTGGAGTTTATATTTATTAGTTTTTGATACCAATAAACCGCTTATCATAGCCCCTACAATAAGACTAAGCATCATAGGTGTTAGTATGGCTCCAGATTTACTGGCACTGGAACCTATAACCTCTTGAGCAAACAAAGGTATAAAAATTGAACCACCCATCAATATACCACTTATTAAAAACATCTCAATAGCAGAAATGTTAAACACAAAGTTCTTGAATAAAGACATAGGTATTATAGGGTCTTCAGCCTTTGTTTCAATAACTGCAAATACAATGAGCATAAGCACTGAGAATACCAGCATTCCTATAATTTGAACAGAATTCCAATCATAATTTTTTCCAGCCCAAGTAAAGGCAAGAAGCATTGGCACTAATGCTATAATTAAGGATATAGCTCCAAAATAATCTATCTTTTTTCTTTCCTCTGCCCTATGAGGTGGGAGTACTAATATTATTATAATAAATGCTATTATAGCTATAGGTACATTTACGTAGAATACCCATCTCCAACTAAAATTATCTGTAATAAAGCCACCGAGAGATGGTCCAACAATACTTGCAAGTGCTCCTGCTGAAGAGGCTATTCCCACATATTTTGCTCTTTCTGCTGGTGCAAAGAGTATTCCTATAATTGCTAGGGAGTTTGATATTAGGATAGCACCACCCATACCCTGAAAACCTCTAAAGAAAATAAGCTGCATCATATTTTGTGAAATTCCACATAGTGCTGAACCCAAAAGAAAAACAATGATTCCAAATATATATACGGGTTTAAAACCATACACGTCTGCAAGTTTTCCAAAAAGTGGCATTGATATAGTTATGCAAAGTAAATATGCTATCATTGGCCAGGTATAGTAGTCAAACCCCTGAAGACTGCTTACAATTTTGGGCATAGCCGTAGTAACTATTGTACCGTCAAGAGATGCAAGAAGTATACTCACCATTACCCCTATCATTATTAATACTGTAGTTTTTTTGTTTACATTTGTAAAAGTCATATTAATCGCTCCTTAATTATAAAATTTATGAACTAAAGTACTATTTATATTTCATATTATATTTTATTGAAATTGAAAATGCAATAGTTTTGTAATATAATTATAAATATATTTCATATTTTGGAGGAATGTAAGGATGAATGGCTTTGAAAAAAGACGTGAAGATAAAAAAGAAGCTATATTAAATGCAGCTTTAGAACTATTTAAAAAGTTTGGATATGACAAGGTAAGTATTGCTGAAATTGCAAAAAAAGCCTCTGTTTCACAGGTTTCCATATACAACTTTTTTGGAAGCAAAAAAAATTTAAGAGATGAACTGTTGAAAAAACTTGTAGATGCTAATCTAGTTGAAACCTTAGATATTTTAGAAAGCAATGATTCTGTAAAGATTAAAATAGAAAAATTATTGATGTCAAAAATAAATTTTTGTAAAAGTTTTTCCATGCATTTCTTGGTAGAATCTGTACGCAATAATTCATCAGATATTGCACCTGGCAATTTCGCCATAGAATATATAGGTAAGGATAACTATAAAAAAATAGAAGATGGATTTGCTAAACTCTTTGAACAGGGAAAAAAAGAAGGTCTTATCGATAAAGACATTTCTATAGAATCAATACTGTATTATACAGAAACTATACGATATTATTTTCTAAATAATCCCTCCAGCTTTGATAAACTAGAAAATAATCCAAAACTGGCAAAAGAATTCTTTTCATTAATGTATTATGGAATTATGAAAAGATAACTAATGAGCTCAAGGTTACTGACCAAAAATGGCAGTAACCTTGAGCTCATCTCAGAGTGCAATCTTAGATTGACAAAATGTTTTTTCCATAATAATATATACCCATACCCCTATAGGTATATATTATTAAAATTATGTCAGGAGGATAAAAATATGCGTCAATGTATGGACATTCCAAAAGTTCAAACAAGAATCAAAAAAATCCAGGGTCAGCTTAGAGGCATTTCAGAAATGGTAGATAAGGATGTTCCTTGTGAAGACATCTTAATACAAATTAATGCAGCAAAAAGTGCATTGCATAAAGTTGGACAAGTAGTGTTAGAAGGTCACTTGCAGCATTGCGTTCGTGATGGTATAGAACATGGTGATGCCGAAAAAACCATTGCTGAATTTGCTAAAGCAGTAGAGCATTTTTCAAGGATGGGTTAGGTGATAAAATGAAAAGCTTAATATACTTTTTTAAAAATGAAGAAAAACGTACCTTACTATTTCTAATAATATCTGCTATAGCATTAATTGTTAGTTTTTTTCATATTGTCAATTTCAAGATTGACGTTGCTTGGATAGCAATTATTCTCTGTGGTATTCCTATCATTAAAGGTGCCATTGAAGGACTTATAAGTGAATTTGATATTAAAGCAGATGTTCTTGTTTCAATTGCACTTATTGCATCTATTTTTATTGGTGAAACTTTTGCTGCCGGTGAGGTTGCGTTTATTATGACACTTGGTGCATTATTAGAGGAACATACCGCTGCAAAGGCACGGGCTGGAATTGAAAAATTAGTGAATCTTACACCTCGTACTGCTAGAGTTGTCCGTAATGGAGTAGAAAGCACAATACCTGCTAAGCAGGTTCAAGTTGGTGATATGCTCCGTGTACTTGCTGGTGAAAGCATTGCCGTTGACGGTGTTATTATTTCTGGACAAACTTCTATTAATCAATCCATAATGACAGGAGAATCCCTACCAGTTGATAAAGGTGTGGGGGATGAGGTTTCCAGTGGAACAGTAAATCAATTTGGAACCTTTGATATGGAAGCAACAAAGGTGGGTGAGGACAGCTCACTGCAGCGAATGATTAAACTAGTAGAATCGGCTGATTCTAGTAAGGCAAAAATTGTTGGTATTGCAGACAAGTGGGCCACTTGGATCGTTGTAATTGCTCTTGTAGCTGCAATTGCTACATGGCTTGTTACAGGAGAAATTATTCGTTCCGTTACAATTCTTGTTGTATTCTGTCCCTGCGCTTTGGTGCTTGCAACGCCTACTGCCATTATGGCTGGAATTGGTAATGCTACCAAGTATGGTATTCTTGTACGTGAAGGAGATGCTCTTGAAAGATTATCAAAGGTAAGCAAAATTGCATTTGATAAAACTGGAACTCTTACTTATGGTAAACCTGATGTTGTAGCAGTACAAAGCTTCAATGCTGATATAAGTTCAGAAAGTTTATTGACTCTAACAGCTTCAGCTGAATTGCGTTCTGAGCATCCATTAGGTAAAGCTATAGTTTCTCATGTTAAAACTATTTCAAAGAAAATCATACAAGAGCCGCAAAAATTCGCAATGATTGCAAGTCGTGGTGTTAAAACCTTGGTCTCAGATTATGCAATATTTGCAGGAAATAAAGAATTGCTAATTGAAAACTCTATAGAAATATCCCAAGATATGCTGGACAAGGCCTCTACATATAGAAACCACGGCTGTACAATTATCTATATTGCAATAAATAGTCATCAAGCTGGATTTATAGCTTTATCTGATATATTACGTAAAGATTCTAAAGAAATTATTGAAAAACTTCAATTACTCAATGTAGAAAGCGTATTGCTAACTGGAGATAATCCACAAGCAGCTTCTCATATTGCTAAGAGTATTGGCATTACTAATGTTCACTCAGAATGCCTACCAGAAGATAAGATGTCTGCAATTGACCAATATCAGAATAAAAACGAGATGATTTGCATGATTGGCGATGGCATCAATGATGCACCAGCTCTAAAAAAAGCATATGTAGGTGTAGCAATGGGTGGCATTGGTAGTGACATTGCCGTTGATGCAGCAGATATTGTCCTTGTCAACGATGACATTAAATGCATTCCTCACCTATTAAGTCTATCACAAAAAACTATGGCAACAATTAAGCTGAACTTAATACTTTCCATGCTTCTCAATTTTGTGGCTATTATATTGGCAATTACAGGTATTTTAAATCCCATAGTAGGTGCATTAGTGCACAATGTAGGCTCTGTTGTGGTTATTATAAACTCTGCATTACTATTAAATTTCAAAAGTAAATGATAATTGTATTATATAGAATGAGAGTTTATCAATTTCTGCACCCCAGGGGTGTAACTTTTGTTATATATTCCAATTTTTACACCCCTGGGGTGCAATTTCTGGATGTAATTTTAACTTATTTTCAATAATCAATTTTACATCCTTTACTAACTGTATTGAAGCTTCAATTTCCACTTTTCTAACGGACAAACTTTCAACATTACATCCTATTGGTATACCCTTGTCCATGGCAAAATCCAGTAATTCTTCAAATATATTCTTGGATAAATCAATCGATTTATCCAGAATATCATTGGAATGTATTAAATCATTCTCCAACCATTTAGGTATATTTATGCCTAACCACTTCATAAATTCTAAAGTTTTTACAGAACCACAAGGTGTAAGAGTAAACAATATAGGAACCATTTCTATATTATTCTCCTGACAATAATAAAAATAGTCTGACAGTAGATTTTTTGAGGCTTCTACATTGTAGATTACCTGAGATACAAAAAACTTACAGCCACTATTTGTTTTCCTGACAATTTTCATGTGTTCATTATTGTTTTTTGTATGTCTTTCCGGTATTACAACTCCCCCTACAGTTAAATTATCCTCTAATTTTTCTCCTATACTATATGCTTCTGATAGCTTCAGTCTAACCTCTTGATCTTGTGAAGAAGCTCCCACAAATACTGAAAATTTATCTTTTTGTGAATCGCATATTATTGATTCTCTTAATTCCCTATCATCATATTTACCAACACAACGATATATAATCTTTTCTACATTTAAATCTTTCATATATTCATTGCTGTACATGGCAGGATCTATCGTTTCAAGAAATGGGAATGGTCTTTCATTTTTTAGTCTATCAGTTTCATCCTGTATATCATATATAATTAAACCGTCAATATCTATGTTCTTTATTCTTTCTACATGCCTTTGTGAAATTTCAGCAATTTTTTCTTTTGAATTACCTTGCTTTGGTGGGGTTATGGCATAGGTTATTATACCCACATCTTTATTTAGTATTTTATCTTTCAACATAGTTTTATCCTTTTGGAAAATTTTACACCCCAGGGGTGTAACTTCTAACTTTTTTGGTAGCCTTAACCATATTAATCAAACTAGGTTTTGTCTCTTTCATACCTCTTGTTTTAAGTCCACAATCAGGATTTATCCACAATTTTTTAATATCCAGTTTGCCAATCATTGTTTTAATTAACTCTTCTATTTCTTCCTCTGTGGGCACCCTAGGTGAATGAATATCGTAAACACCTGGTCCTATTTCAAGTTTGAAATTATTTTCGTGAAGAAAGTCTAGAAGTGAAGAATCTGAACGAGCAGCTTCTATAGAAATTACATCTGCATCCATATCGTCAATTTCCTTAATTATATCTGAGAATTCACTATAGCACATATGTGTATGAATTTGAGTATCTATCTTAACCTTAGAGTTTGTCAATCTAAAGGCAGGAATAGCCCAGTCTAAATACTCTTCTCTCCAGTCTTCTTTTCTAAGGGGCAATTTTTCTCTAAGCGCAGCTTCATCAATTTGTATTATTTTTATGCCTGCTGCTTCTAAATCAAGTACCTCTTCACCAATAGCTAGTCCAATTTGATATGCTATCTGTTTTAATTCTAAGTCTTCTCTTGGGAAAGACCAATTTAAAATTGTAATAGGTCCTGTAAGCATTCCCTTAACTGGTCTATCTGTTTGATCCTGAGCATATTTTATCCATTTTACTGTCATAGGATTTTCACGTTTTATATCACCATATACTATAGGTGGTTTTACGGCTCTTGTACCATAGGACTGAACCCATCCATTCTGAGTAAATAAAAATCCATGTAATAGTCTTCCAAAGTATTCAACCATGTCCGTTCTTTCGTATTCACCATGTACTAATACATCTAAATCTATTTCTTCCTGGAATTTAATTATGTCTTTAATCTTTTCCTTTATCTCATCTTCATACTGATTCTCAGAAATCTCACCTTTTCTAAGGCTCTGCCTTAATTTCTTTATTTCCTTAGTTTGTGGAAAAGAACCTATAGTTGTAGTTGGCAGAATTGGAAAGTTAAAATATTCCTTCTGAGTCTTTCGTCTTTCATCAAAGTCCTCTGCTCTTACAAAATCCTCATCTTTTAAATTTTCAACTTTTGATCTTATATCTTTGTTAAAGCATATTGAATTACTATTTTTTCTTTCAAGTATATTGGTATTCTCAGTATACTTGTTATTTTCAACATACTTATCATCCTTAGATAATTCTCTTAAATCATTGACTTCCACTAATTTTTGTTCTGCAAAAGCTAAACTCTCTATATAATCCTTAGAAATTTTATCCTCTTTCGCAATGGTATGTGGTACATGAAGAAGAGAGCAGGATGTTCCTATGTATAATCTATCTTCATCCACATATTTTTTAAGTTTCTTTATAATATCAATACTCTTTTTATAATTATTTATCCATATATTCTTCCCGTTTACAATACCAGCTATAATCACTTTATCTTTAGGAAATCCATATTTTTCTATGAGTTCTATATTCTTTTTCCCCTCAGCAAGATCAAGTCCCACGGCATCGAACTTCAAATCCTTTAAATGTGGATATATGTCTCTTACATCTCCAAAATAAGTTTGAAGTATAGTTTTAAATTTATAGTTTTTAGCCAAGATTTTGTTATATACATCTTTAAATAGGTTTATATCACTCTCTGAAAGATCTGTTACTAAAATAGGTTCATCAATTTGAAGATAACTAATTCCCTCTGCTTCAAATTTATCTAATACTTCTATATATACCTGTGAAAGTTCTTCTAAGCACTTCTCAAAAGTTTTATCTGTATTTAAATGAGCAAGTTTAAGAAATGTAAAAATACCTATTATCACTGGTTTTGTATCTATGCCTAAAGCCTTAGCTTCTCTATATAAATCAAAGGGCTTAGTGTCATTTATAGAAAACTCAGTATCCTTTTCAATTTCAGGTACTATATAGTGATAGTTTGTATTAAACCATTTTTTCATAGGTAAGGCCTTTACATCCTTATCTCCCTTCTGATATCCTCTTGCCATAGCAAAATAGGTACCTAAAGGTGAAAGTCTCAATTTTTTATATCTTTCAGGTATAATATTTAAAAGAAAAGCTGTATCCAATAAATTGTCATAGTAAGAAAAATCATTAGATGGAATGATGTCTATTCTCGCTTCCCTTTGCTTATTCCAATATTCCTGTCTTAACTCTTTTGCCTTAGCTGAAAGCTCCTTAGCATCTATTTCATTTTTAAAATAAGCTTCTGTTGTAAATTTTAATTCTCTATTTACTCCTATTCTTGGATAACCTACAATTGTTGTTTTTGTCATCTTATTCTCCCCCTCTATAAATAACCATTTATTTTGCATCATACTGTGTTAACATAATTCCCTTATAGCACTACTACCATCAGAACCTGTTTCCTTGTATGTTTCAAAATATACATAGAATCTTTCACTTCTCATGGATTTTCACATGCCTTGTTTTACTGTGAATTAAATATAACATGACATCGGTTTACTAGGGTAACTCCAAAAAACTATTGCCTGCTATAGCAATTAACTATAGCAGGCATATGAGAATAATAGTTGAATGTGGGCTACTGGTATCATTCACCCCTGTTGAAGGGAGGTGATACATATGAGTAATGACGTTTTAATGTTGCTATTTCAAGGTGGTTTGTTCTTAATAGCACTATTAACATTAATAGTGTTACTTATAGAAAAAATCTCAAAAAAATAGTAGCCCCAGCCGCAATTGGATAGCTACTATTTTTTATAATAAAAATAACTAGTGATACCAGTTGCCTAAGCAACTAGAATTGTATACTATAGGGTGTTAGCGCACTCTATTTTTATTTTATGCATTTCTTATTTATATTATATCAAATCTTTTATAAAAATAAACATATATTTTTGTGGAAAATACCATTCCGTATCAATCATATTATAAAAAATTTAATTACTGGAAAAAATCACACCCCAGGGGTGCAATTTTTTCCAGTTATGCAACTTGGGTAAGGATGCAATTGCATTATTCTTTCCATATTTCCTTAGCAGTTTCCACAACAAGCTTTATCTTCTCCCATTGTTCTTCCTCTGTAAGTATGTTCCCCTCTTCCGTAGATGCAAATCCGCATTGGGGACTTAGGCAAAGCTTATCTATGTTTACGTACTCACAGGCTTCAGCAATGCGGGCCTTTAGCCTTTCTTTACTTTCAAGTCCACCATGTTTTGTAGTTACAAGTCCAAGCACCACAAACTGATTATCAATAAATCTTAAGGGTTTAAAATCACCAGAACGTTCATTATCATACTCAAGAAAGAATCCATCCACCCTGCAATTTTTGAAAAGCTCCTCAGCAATGGGCTCATAGCTGCCTGATGCAAACCAGGAAGAGTGAAAATTACCACGACATACGTGAAGTGTAACAGTCATATCCTCTGGGCAATCTTCAATGCTTTCATTGATAAGTTTTACATAATCTCTAGAAAGCCTATCTGGATCAATGCCTCTACTCCTAAGATGTGCTCTATGTCTTTCACTGCAAAGTGTTCCCCAAGCGGTGTCATCCAGCTGAAGATAACGACAACCAGCATCATAAAAGGCCTTGACTGCTGATTTGTACACTGAAGTAATATCTCTTAAAAGCTGTTCATTGGTGTTATAGACATCATTTCCATTATGGCTTTCAACAAAATGAAACAGTGAAGGCGATGGAATTGTAAGTTTTGGGACACTCTCTCCAGCAATACTCTTTAGATATTTAAAATGCTCTATCATAGGATGGTGTTCAAATTTAATCCTATCTACAATACGAAAGCTTTCAGCCTTAATTCTTGATCCGTTTAGGCTTTTGCCTTGGTTTAGGATAATTCTTTCTGTGCCCTTTATACCTAAAAAGAAATCAAGATGCCACCATGAGCGTCTGAATTCCCCATCCGTTACTGCCTTTAGTCCTATCTCCCTTTCTTTTTGTACAAGCTTTTTAATTTCTATATTCTCAACATCAGTAAGCTGCTTAAAACTTATTTCACCTTTTTCAAATTCCATTCGTGCTGTTTTAATTTCATAAGTACGAAGAAAGCTTCCCACAATATCATAGCGAAAAGGTGGAATATTTCTTTTCTTCCCTATTAATTCTTTAATCATATTTTCTCCTTTTAGCTGCTACAGCAGATAATAATTCAAATCAAAATAATTTGTTGAAACAATATCGTTTAATATATCTATAAAGCCTGTGGCTATTTTACTTAGCTTAATATCCTTATGAGCAATCCATCCAACTGTAAATATTTCGTTGCTGTCCAGTGGAATTGACTTAATCTCATCACCATTTAAATCAGAAACCACAACTCCAGTACCCACAGTGTAACTATCCGTTCCAATTAATAAATTAGACAAAGTGGCTCTATCATTTACACGAATAGTTTTAGCTGTCTCAGAAAGATTTATCATTTCTTCTGAAAAGTGTAGAGAATTATTCTCTCCCTGCTCAAATTTAATGCATGGGAAAGGCTCTATGTCTTTAATAGTTACAGATTCTCTATCTGCCAGTGGATGCTTTACACTGATAAAGATGTGTGGATTTGTATTAAAAAGAGGTGTGAATTTAAGATTACTATCGCTAAACACCTTATTCAGCACCTTTGAATTACTATCGTTAATATACAATATACCTACATCACTGTGAAGAGTTCTCACATCATCAATAATTTCATAGGTCTTAGTTTCTTTTAAATTGAACTCATACTGCTCAGTGTTAAGCTGCTTCATAAATCTAACAAAAGCATCTACTACAAAGGCATAATGCTGAGTTGAAACAGAAAAATGTACAGGTTTTAATTTTATTCCCTTGTAATGATTCTCCAAAAGCTCAGTCTGTTCTATAATTTGCCTAGCATATCCTAAAAACTCAACACCCTCTAAGGAAATACTAATTCCTCTATTATTTCTATCAAATATTGTAATTCCAATTTCACCTTCAAGATCTTTTATTGCATTGGAAAGACTTGGCTGAGATATAAAAAGTCTCTTGGCTGCCTCATTCATTGAACCACAGTTTGAAACTTCAATAGCATATTTTAATTGCTGCAGAGTCAAAGTATTCACTCCCTTTTGACTTAGACTTAAAATCTAATTGCTTTAGTTTTTAAACTATTGTATACTTAAAACAAAATTAATATTGTGAATTGTAGGTTACTAAAGTGTAAACCCTTGTTTTTGTATTATCTATTATATTTCAAAACAGTAATATAGTATAGTCTTTTATCCGATGACTACCAGACCTAATACTCTCATCCAAGTGGGAGATAACGGCTGCTACATCCATGGATAATTTAGCTAAACTTAGAGGAGTAAAAACTCCCTCTAAGTAAGATTCATTGATATTTACTCTGAATATAATTAAACATACAAATACATTCATCAGTTTACTATTTTAGTTTAAGGCACATTCAAATAAATAACTTCAGTATGTTAATCTATTTTGAATCCTACTTTGTAAGCAGAATCCTTAGATAGCTCACTATCATGGTCACCTGTTTCCTTGTATGATTGATTCAAAATAGACGTCGCATCTTTGACTTGTTATTTATTTTCATATGCCTAAAAGGGAAGCAAGGTGAAATTCCTTCACGGTCCCGCCGCTGTAATAGAGGAACCCTTATAGATATACCACTGGGAAACTGGAAAGGTTATAAGGGTAATGATACTTAAGTCAGAAGACCTGCCTATAATTCTTCGCCAAATAAGCTCTACGGAAGATAGAGAGGTGACTGGAGTATCTTTTTATATAATTATATAGGATATCTATGCCTTTTAGCCGTCAGACTAAAAGGCTTTTTAGCGTTTACTTACATTTTAGTTGTAATATCATATTATTTTTAAAACTAGAATACCTATAATTATATATATCTATTATACTTAACCATGCTGCTTTTACTTATCAATTTAGGGAGACAGACAAAATAAATTTACCTTATCTTTATTTTTATTTTGCATCTTAAAAAGTGATTAACTAATACATGGTAAAATCCTGCCTACTCAAAGTTTTCTCTAGAAATTTATTTCTACCGCAAAATATTAATTTAAATTTATTAAACGGAGGTTTTTTATCAATGCATATTGAAGATGGTATTTTATCCCCAGCAGCCTGGGTACCCATGTATGCTATCAGTGCAGCATTTGTTGTGCCTGGAGTTCGAGAAATTAAGAGGAGAGCAGATGAAAACTTATACTACAAACCCTTCCTTGCTATGGTTGGGGTAGGAGTATTTATTATCTCTTGCATGCACTTACCTGTGCCTGTAACTGGCTCCTGTTCTCATCCCACTGGTACATCCCTTGCTGCAATACTGGTAGGGCCCTTTGCAACGGCGGTAATTTCGGCTATTGTACTTTTCTTCCAAGCTATATTTCTAGGACATGGAGGTATAACAACTATTGGTGCTAACACCCTTTCCATGGGAATTGCAGGTGGACTCTCTGGTTATGTCTGTTGGAAGCTTTTTAGAAAATTTAATAGTCCACTTTGGCTTGCTGCTGGAGTAGCTGGTTTTGTTGGAGACATAGTAACTTATCTTGCCAGCGCTCTTGAACTTGCAATTAGCCTGCACGGTAATGTTCCTCTAGTTAAACAATGGATGATATTCTTTATGGGATATGGACCAACTCAATTACCTCTTGCTGTAGCTGAAGCTGTATTCACAGCAGTTATACTTCAAGCAATGGTAAGTCGTCGTCCTGATTTATTGCCTGGAATTTTATTTAAAAAAGCTTCAAAAAAGGAGGCAGCTAATGGTTAAATCAACCCTCAATAATGAAAAATCTTCTTTAACTAATAGTAAAGAATCTTCTCATAATACTATAAAAGATTTAGAAACTAATAGCAAAAATCCCCCTGCTACTAACATAAAATGGTTTGACTCCTATACAAAAAACTTACTTGCAATAATGTGTGTTATTCTAATATTTATAGTTGTATCCGGAACTTATATGGCTAAGCATAATATGGAGGCTGGTGGTACTGATGATACGGTTAATACTCTTGCCACAGAAAATCATCATCCACTTGTGGAATTACCAGGAGATGCACAGGTTGGAGCCTTCTCTGTTACTAATCTCTTTGCAGGACTCATAATTGGTCATCACTGGGATAAGCTTTTTGGAAAACGTAAAGATAGCAATTTACGGGAAGAATAGACTATGTTAGGAGATTTTAAAAATATATCTGAAAAGCATAGTTTCCTCCATAGTCTAGATGGCAGAGTAAAAACCATTGTGTTTTTAAGTACTATTATTATAGCTGCTTGCCTTACAAAATGGTATTTAGTTGCAGGGATTTGGATAGCCGCTTTGGCTATCTTTCCCACTCTACATATTCCCTTTTGGACCCTAGTTAAACGCCTTTTAATGCCCTTCAGTATAGCTTGGCTAGTTTTTTTAAGCCTCATATTTACTAATGGAAGTCATGCTATGTTTATTATACATATTGGCAATATATCTATACCAGGATATTATGAAGGTTTAAAACTAGGCTTTCTAATTTTACTGAGGATTATGACAGCAGTTACCCTAGGCTCGCTTCTTTCATTTAGTACTTCAATGATAGAAATCTTAGAGACGCTTAGACTTTGCAAGATACCAAACACTATAATAGATTTAGCCGCTATGATGTATCGTTATGTATTTATATTAGAAGAAACTGCCCACAGTATGCATAGAGCTCAAGTTAGTCGCATGAGTGACAACACCTCTTGGCTTTCAAGAGCTAAAGATGCTGGAAATGTGGCAGGTCATGTTCTCATTAAATCACTAGATCGTAGTATTAAAATTTATAATGCTATGCTTTCTCGTGGTTATAATGAAAATAGTACTAGCAGTGATTTTTATGTTGATGCTGTGCCATTCTCTCATATTGTTTATGGAGTGTTATTCGGGATTGTGCTGATAGTTTTAGTGCTGATAAATATCTTTATTTAGATTTGATAAGTAATTTTTATACTCATTGGTATGGAAGAGATTCTTTTATAGATTATTGTAGTTCAATTATAGAATAATATTATTAATTTTAATTCATAAAGTGATTAGAGGTCGAATTAGATAGGTAGACAAAATTGTACTTTGAAAATTGAATAATACGGTGTTTATAGAATAAGTAAGCCTATATATATTTTACCTGTAATAATAGATTATATATTATAATATGATATAATTTTATATGATTTAAGTTGAAATCGTAATTTATTACGATTTATTAATATACTTATTAAGGTATTACAAAAACATAAATAGATAGGATGTAGATTTATGAATAGACGAGATTTAGCACTTGCTTTATTAGTTGTAACAGTATGGGGAGCTAATTTCACAGTAATTAAATTAGGGCTTGGTGGTGTACCACCTATGTTGCTGGTTGCTTTACGATATACTTTCGCTGCCATACCTGCAATAGCCTTTGTAAAACGTCCAGAAGTAGGATGGAGATACATTATTGCTTATGGAATGACAGTTGGGGTAGGACAATTTGCTTGTTTGTTCTATGCAATGAATATAGGAATGCCAGCTGGGGTTGCTTCTGTTGTACTGCAGTCTTAGGCTTTCTTTACACTTTTATTTGCTGCAATATTATTAAAGGAAGCATTAAAAGCAATGCAAGTGACAGGTCTTTTAACAGCTGGGCTTGGACTTTATTTTATAGGTGGAAATATTGGAAGTAATGGATTATCCTCAATTCCTCTTGGAGCATTTTTATTAACACTTCTTGGAGCTGCTTTTTGGGGTATTTCAAATATAATAGTAAGGTATGCTTCCAAACAAAGTGCTTCCCGTGGGAAAAAGCTTGATATGTTGAGTCTTGTGGTATGGTCAAGTCTTGTACCTCCACTACCTCTTTTGGCTTTTGCTATGATGTTGGATACACCAAAAACATTATTCAATGCAGTAAGTAACTTGAATGCCCTATCTGTGTTTACAGTGCTTTATCTGGCATTTTGTGCAACATTATTTGGTTTTTACACTTGGAGCGTATTACTCGCAAAGTATCCTGCAGGCAAAGTAGCTCCACTTTCCCTGCTTGTTCCTATAACAGGCCTGATTACAGCGCAGATTGTTCTTGGTGAACAACTTTCAAAAATGCAATGGTTAGGCGGTATGGTAATACTTCTAGGGTTAGTAATATCTAATTTTTTTGGTTCACTAATACAGCGCATTTTTAAGACAAAAGGTGCATAATGTTCTTTTTAGACGTAGCAACAGCAACAATAAGAACAAAATATTTTATAAAAACACCGTATTAAATTCAAGAATTCTACGGTGTTTTTGTTCGTACTTCAAAGATTAATAGAAAGGAATTCAACTATGGAACTTATAAATGTATCTAATGTCACCTATACTTATACCGATGGCCACTCAGCTCTAAAAAATATTAACCTTAATATTAATAAAGGCGACAGAGTTGCCATTCTTGGCCCCAATGGCGCTGGAAAATCTACACTGTTTCAGCTTTTCAACGGTCTCCTTACCCCTACTTCTGGTACAGTTAACATAGGAGGCTTAACTACTACTAAGAAAAATTTACCTGCCATTCGTAAAAATGTAGGTATGGTTTTTCAGGATTCAGACGATCAGCTATTCAATTCCACAGTAAGGCAGGAAATTGCCTATGGACTTATGAACATGAAAATATCTGGAAGTGAACTGGAAGATTCTATAAACTGGGCTCTTAAGGTTGTTGGAATGTCTGACTATATAAATAAAAGTCCTCATAATTTAAGTGGGGGTCAAAAAAAGAGAATAGCTCTTGCCAGTGTACTAGCTATGAAACCTGAGATTATGGTACTGGATGAACCTACCTCCGCCTTAGATCCAAAAGGTGTTAGTGATCTTTTAAATTTACTGAACTCAATTAATAAGGATTTAGGTATTACTCTTATTTTTGCTACTCATGATGTGGATATAGTTCCCCTTCTTGCAAATAGAGTATATCTTTTAAATCAAGGAGAGGTTATACTATCCGGAACTACAGAAGAGGTATTCAGTCATAGAGAAACTATTCGAAGCATTAATCTTCGTCTCCCTAGGGTGACACATCTAGTTGAACTCCTTGTAGAAGAAGGATTAATAGAAACGGACGAATTACCATTAACTATAGAACAAGCTAAAAAACTTTTTGAAAAAGTCATTAAATAACTGAGAGTGCCCTATATATTTTCCAATAATAAATTAAATTGCACCCCAGGGGTGTAATTTATTACTTAACTTCCATAATTTACACCCCTGGGGTAGCCTTTGAGTTATAGCATTCTTTTAGCTTGATATTCATGTGTTGATACCCCATTTATGGTAAAAAATCAAATTTTAATGGACTTCTCTCTACTAATCTAGGATAATTATATTTTGGGTAGCCTACCATAACAGCTCCAGTTATTTTTTTATCTTTAGGTATATTAAATAATTTAAGCATTGGAGAATCGTCTTTAAGAGCAATCCTTTCAAATACACCTGCCCAGCATGAACCTAACCCAAGAGTTGGTGCATACAACTCCATATATGCCAGTGAAAAAATAGAGTTTTCTCTCCCTCTTTGGAAATCTGCATCCGCAATTGCCAGCACAAGACTAGGTGCTCCTCGTAAAATAGTATCTACTCCCTTTTCAGTATACCCTTTAATAAAATCATCAAATTTTCCACTCAATGCCTTATCATTTTTTAATTCCTCGGCAGTAATTTTAACAGCTTTATCAAGTATTTTTCTATCATCTATGATAATATAGGATACGCCTTGTAGATTATGTCCTGTAGGTGCATAATGTGCTATATTAACAAGTTCTGCTAACTTTTCTCTTGGAACTGAAGTTTCTTTATAAGATCGTATTGAACGTCTTGAACGAAGAAAATTTTCTGCTTCTTCAGGACTTAATTTTGGAAATTTTTTTGAACTTTTTTGATTGGCCAGTGGTGTTTTTACATTATCCATAGCTTCTTTGGGACAAACGGCTACACAATGCCCACAGGCAATACATTTTTCGGGGCAAATATCTTCTGGGCCATTTTCCCCAATTCTTAATACCTGCACGGGGCACTCCTTTACACAAATTCCGCATTTGATACATCTTTCTTGATCTACAGTTATTAAATTCATTTTTTATCCTCCTCATAATCTTCTGATCAATGAATTTTTACTCAGTGGAAGTTTGTACTTATACTGAGTTTAGATGAATTATCCAGTGACGTGTCGCTGTTATCTCCAGCTTTAGAAAGTTAGATTATTACAGTGGCTAGTCATCGGATAAAGTTTAAATTTATAAAATTATTTTGCAGTTTTATGCACAATAACTGCTATAATTTGAGTTACTATTCCAAAAATACAAACTCCATACCATCCAAAGTGTGAGTAGCTGTAAGATCCCAGAAAAGAACCTAATGCTCCCCCTAGAAAAAAGCTTACCATATATACAGTATTAATTCTGTTACGCATTTCTTCATTTAAAGAATGTACTCTGGTTTGATTGGAAACATTACCGGATTGAACTCCAAAATCAAGTAATATAACTCCTAAAACCAATCCCCATACTTTAAATCCAAATAGAATAAAGAATATATAAGAAATTATTATAACAACTAAACATATTCCTGTAACAAATCTAGAGCCTTTCTTGTCAGCTAATCTCCCCACCAATGGAGCGGCCAAAGCACCGCTGATTCCAACTAATCCAAATAAGCCTGCTGCCTGGGGTCCCATGTTGTAATGAGAGCTTTCAAGTAAAAATATAAGTGATGTCCAGAATGCACTGAAAGCTGCAAACATCATAGCTCCATTAATAGAAACTTCTCTTAAAACTGATTCGGTTTTTATTAATTGTATCATTGATTTTAATAAGTCAATATATTTAATGTTAGAAACAGGTTTACTTACTGGTATTAATTTTCTTAAAGCTATCATAAGAATTATCATCATAATTGCTGCAATAACATACACTACTCTCCATCCTAAGTATCCACCCAAAATACCACTGAAGGTACGTGATACTAATATACCAATTAATAAACCACTCATTACTGTGCCTATTATTCTACCTCTCTCCTTTGGATCTGATAATTGAGCGGCCAAAGGTATAATAAGCTGAGGAATAATTGACGTAAATCCAACTGCAAAAGAAGAAATTATAACCATTAATATATTATGAGAGAAAAACATACTTATAAGAGATAGTATTGAAAATAAAAGCATTATAGTTATTAAATTTCTTCTTTCTTTTATGTCTCCAAGGGGTAATATAAATATCATCCCAACTGCATATCCTATTTGTGTGAGCATTGCTGCAAAGCCCACACTAGTTTCACTGACATTAAATGTCTTAGCTATATCTGCAAGAAGCGGCTGTATATAATATAAGTTTGCTACAGTGAGCCCACAAGCTATAGCCATAACCATAATCAATAAATTACTTAGTACAGGTTTATTTTCCACAAAATCATTATTTAAGTTTTCCATAATCTCCACTCCTTTTAACGAATAAAATTGGTAAATATTTTTTCTTCTCTTTCAGGCTTTTTTACAATTCCTTCACCGTTTTCTACCAGCTTCATAAGCCACGCCATATTTTTACCAAGTATCCTCATTATTTGAACTCCTTCTTCGTCCTTCATTGCCTCCCCTGGTGTTGTACCATTAATAACATTCCAATAGTTTGAAGTAGCCATAAGCATTTCAGAATGATTAATGTAGTTGTTTAACTGATCGAAGGTTGGAATTCCACCTGCACGTCTTACTGCTACGACGGATACACCAACTTTATGTCTTAACATACTATCGTTGGCCTCTGCCACACGAAAAGATCTATCCAAAAATGATTTCATTGATCCAGCAATTGCTGAATAGTGAACCGGTGACCCTAAAATTATTCCATCAGCTTCTTTCATCTTTTCAATCCATTCATTAACTGGATCAGTAGTAATAACACATTTTCCATTTTTATTTTTTGTACAATTTTTACAAGCAATGCATCCTCTAATAGGTTTATTGCCTACATGAATTATTTCTGTTTCTATACCTTCTCTCTCAAGTTCATCAATAACTATTTTTATTCCATGATAAGTATTTCCTGCTTTAGCAGGACTTCCGTTAAAAGCTACAACTTTCATTAAAAATTCCTCCCTTTATAATCTTCACCTGACTAACTTGGCGTAAGTCTCCAACGCACTCTGTGAAAGTGATTCGCACCAAATTAAAATTTGGGCTCTCTACTTTTATTCAAGTGGGAG
>NZ_BAEV01000041.1 GCF_000246895.1 Clostridium arbusti SL206
CTGTATAATTATATTATGATATATGACATTTATAACTATAAATGTGTAAAATTAATGAAATAAATTATCATTGAGAAATTTTTAAAACATTTGTACGCAAAAAATGAGTCATGAAAAATCATTCATGACTCTAATATGTAGCACAATCAGATACCCTTCATCACACTTCTCACCTTATTCTGAAGTGCCTTAATAATCACATAAGCTATTATGCTTCCACCTGTAGTACTAAGTAAAAATGGAATAATATATACAAAAGCACCTACATTTTGTCCCATTATAAGATTGGCTATAGGAACTGCCACAAGAGAACCAAGTATTCCTGTTCCAAAAACTTCTCCTATAGCAGCTGCAACAGGTTTCTTAAATTTCATATACAGTATACCTGCAATAAATGCTCCTATCATACTTCCTGGGAAAGCTAATAGAGAGCCTGTACCCATAAAGTTTCTCAATAGAGATATACAAAATGCTATGGCTAAAGAATAAAATGGTCCAAGTATTATTGCTGCCAGCACGTTTACTGCATGCTGTATGGGATAGCATTTTGATACTCCAACTGGAATGTATATGGCAGTTCCCCCTAAAACACCTATAGCTATAAATAGAGCTGATAGAGTTAGTCTCTTTACCTTCATGAAAATCCCTCCTTTCTATCTTTTATTTTATCACTTAGCATAAGCTAGTTACAGTCCTAAGGCTAACTAACAATTAATAATATTCTTCTAAGTTTCCTTTATCTATTGATTGACTACTTATATAATACATTACTCAGTTTTTTATTCATTTTTCTATACTTATATATCCCTAAAACTATAGGTATAATACTTACTACCCCAGAAATTATACCTAAAACATAAGTAAAAGTATCATCAAATAATTTTATCAGTGAGATAGATATAATTATTAAACTTATGCCAGTTCTTATATATGACAGTAAGGTCCTTTCATTAGCCAGTGCAGTTCTGTCAGCAGCTAAAAAATCCCTCAATATCATATCATTTTTATCAAAGTTATAAACTGCTTCTTTATTCTTATCCTCTAGATTACTCATAATATACCTGATTTCTAAACATTAGACAAATTAATAGTACTGCTAATCTTTTCTATTCTCTATACAAAATCAGGATTTTTCACCTCAACTTTCTTTTTAGAATTTTATCTATCATTGATGTCCTTTTCCACTTACTCTCACAATTCTCTAAATAACAAAACTTATTTGTATTTTGATTTTACCATAAATTTTTACAAGGTACTATATTCCCGATATCTTATTATTAGCTTTTAATCAATTAATTTATCTTTGTAATTATTATTTCAATAGTCTTTTATATTATTATTTCTATTGTGTATAAAAAACTAGAGCTTAAGTATAACTCTATACCAAGCTCTAGCTTTTGCTTAATTAATGCTTCCATATAAGAAATTTTTCACAGGTACTTATGCAATCACTGCTTGCCACTAAAGAACCTTTCATATTAAAATCTGTAGTGACAATTTTATTATTAGCTGAAGCTATAATTGAGTAAGCCCCCTGTTCATGCCATATAAAGACAAATTTTTCACTGAGATCAATATCATTACCTTTAGCTATTAGTTTAGCCTCATTCTCTAAATCAACACTAACATATTTTCCGTTTTCCAAAGCCTTTAATGCCACAGTACCATTGTTTTGAGCCACAACTAAAAACTTTTCCCAGCTACCCATATTATTACTATCTGCCATTAGGAATCCACAATTTTCAAAGTTAGCCGCTACTATTTTACTGCTAAATTCATTATCACCATAAATACAGGAAGTAATGGAAACTACATCACCATCCCTAAGTATAGGGTCTTCTTCACCTATATTACATGCAACCAAAAATACAGCTCTATTTTGTTTCACCATACCATAGTTCAATTTCTTCATAAACTTTATTTTATATGGTTTATTAGTTCCTACATAGAAAGTTACTTCAGGAACTTTTTCATTTTCCTTAGTAAACTGAAATAACTGTTGTCCTAAACTTATTTTATCTTCTTCATTTACAAGTATATTAACTTCTTTTACATTCTTTATAGCAATAAATATAGCAATACCAAAGGATGTTTTTATCTCTACACTATTTTCATCTTCCTTTACATATGTAACAATACCCTGAACTGGTGAAACTACTTCTTCACTATTATCTTCATTTACATAAATTATACGACGCTTAAGTATTTTTACGTTTGAGGTAAAAGGTGAAAGATAGCAGTGTAATCTACATAAATAATAAAAAAATATAAATGCAGGTATAATCATTATAAGTTTGATTGGAAATTTAAACTCTATAATGAAAAATACAATAAGTGCTAATGTAATTATTAATACCAGAACTAGATGCATAAAAAGACGATTATGATAGAATTTATGCTGCTTGCCAGTAATGGGTGCATATATTATTTTGTTATAATATTTGTCTTTTTGTTTATTTATGTTTTCGGTATCAATGGAGGATTTTTTTCTCTTTAAATATTTTTTATAATTATTTTCTATGTATCTCCACATTATAATAAGCTTATCAATAATAGGTGAATACACTGCTTCGTGAGATTCTTCATCTTTATTAGCCAGATTTTTGTTATAAACAAATGTATTCTCTAAATCCCCCTGATTTTTATTACCTTTTTTTATATCACTAAATATTATTTTAAGTGCAAAGAAAACTACTGAGTATATAACTAAAATAGCAGCAACTTTAACAATCCAATTCAATTTACTTATTAACAAAGCCTTCACCATCTTATAACAATTTATTTTTAGCTTAATCTTAGGCATATGAAAATAAATAGTAAGTCAAAGATGCGACGTATATTTTGAAGCCTACAAGGAAATAGGTTCTTCAGATAGTGAGCTATCTGAGGGTTCTATTGACGTGGTGGGATTCAAAATAGACTAGCATACTGACTAGTTATTTATTTGAATGTGCCTTATACAATATATATTATAATATATCATATATATTATATATTTCTAGGTATTTATGGAATGTTTACCGTAATTTCATGTTAAAGCGTTTTCACTAAATAAGTAAGTGTAGTCTATGTAAACGCCAACATTTTTAAAATCTCTTCTTATTCTGTATTCTTACTCATAAAGATTATGATATAATTAGTTATGTAAAGGTTATATATAAGAATTACTAGAAAGTAGGGTTTTATATGAAAATACTTTTAGTTTCAGATGCAGAGTCTAGATATATTTGGGATTTCTTTTCTAAAGATACTTTTAAAGATATAGAACTAGTCATATCTTGTGGAGATCTAAACTCAAGTTATCTAAGTTATTTAGCTACTATGATTCATGTACCAGTTTTATATGTTCATGGAAATCATGATCATAATTATATTGAGAATCCACCCGGTGGTTGTGAATGTATAGATGATAAACTTGTGGTATACAAAGGAATAAGAATTCTAGGACTTGGCGGCAGCATGAAATATAAGAATGGTCCATTTCTGTACACAGAAAGCGAAATGAATAAAAGAATAAATAAACTAAGCTTTAATCTATTCTTAAAAAAAGGTTTTGATATACTGGTTTCTCATGCACCTGCCAGTGGAATTAATGATGATAACGATTTATGTCATGAAGGATATAGATGCTTTAATAAGCTTTTAGATAAATATTCTCCAAAGTATTTTCTTCACGGTCATGTTCATATGAATTATGGTAAAAAACCAAGAACAACCATATATAAAAACACTACAATTATCAATGCCTATGAATACTATATTCTAGAATATTAAAAGTGGACTACCCTACTGCAGTGAATAATTTAGTTGAAAGGTTAAGAATAAATGGAAAAAATTACACCCCAGGGGTGTAATTTTTAACTCTTCAGTTAATTTATTCTTCTATATATTTCTCTGCCTCTACGTTATCCACAAACCATTTCATATTAAGAATTTCATATGGATTAGGATACTGATCCTCTTCAATTCTAAGCTTTCCACTATTGTCATAAACCGGTCCCTCAAATGGATTAAATTCACCTGACACAATCATTTTTTTCATAGCTTCCACAAGTTTTTGCACAGTTATAGGTACATATTTCTTTGAATAGTATAAGTCCACAACTCCTTCAGACATACCATACCAGAAATTAATCAATCTAGAACTTGAGCTAAACATATCAACCATAGTTTTAAAGCTTTCATTCAGTATATTATTTAATATTTTTTCATAGTATACTCCCCAATTCCAAATAGGAGCTGCTAAATATTTATCTGGTTCTTTGCTTCCATTACCAAAACTACATAGCATAGAGTACGCACCGAACTTTTCAGTTTCATCTCTAGCAACTTTAAGATTTCTATTAGAAATAATATCACAATTTTTATTTAGCAGAATTTCCTCCACATCTGTAAACTTCTCATGACTATTCCACTCTCTAGTCCAGGCTACTTTTACTTTGCAATAAGGATTCACAATCTTAGCTCCTAATGCAAAAGCATTAATACCGGAGATTACTTCTGAAGAAGGACTGGTTGCAGAATATCCTATTATATTTGTCCTTGTCATAGTTCCCGCTATCATTCCAGTTAAAAATCTAGCCTCATAGACTCTTCCAAAATAGCAACTCATATGCTCATAGGGACTGTCATCTGAACAATTGAAAAATTTAATATTAGGATACTCCATGGCACATTTTAATGTGGCATTTCTAAATATAGGACTAGTAGTGAAAATAACATTATTACCCTCTTCTGCCAGAGATTTTATATATTCATAATCAAAAGCATTTTCTGGTACATCCTGAATATAACTTGTAGTAATTTGATTAAAGAGTTTATCCTCTACATATTTTCTACCAAGTTCATGTCCATAGGTCCAACCAGAAGTTTTAATAGTTCTAGCATAAACAAAGGCTACTTTTAATTTTTTTGAAATATTTATTAGATTTGGTATACCTGCAAGCTTTCTCGTAGAATCATTTCGAGAATTTGTTTGAATTTCTACATTCTTATCTTTAAAATGAGCTAACTCCTTAATAAGCTGTTTTAACCTTTTAGTAACCTTCACTTTTCCTAAGGAATCATTTATACCATACAATGATATATATTCAAGAAAAGCATCTCCTGTGGTTATTGGAAGTTTTCCTCCCCCCATTTTAAGATATAATTCTCTAAATGTATCATATTTAAATTTTTTAAAATGCTTATATTTATCATCCTCCAAATAAAGCTTTGGATTATAAGTCTCTAACATAGTCATAAGCTTAGAAAAACTGTGCTTTTTTGTAAACCATATTTCATTCAATTTTGTTTTATTATAGAAATCCAGAAACTCATAATATATAGCATTTGTTACGTCATTTTCCTTTTTCTTAGGTACAAGTCTTATAACCTGTGCTCTTATTGAAAATGCCTTGAAAAACTTTAGTACACTTACTCTCTTATTTCCCTCAATTACATAGAAATAATTGAGATATTCATAAACCTTAATTGGTTGATTTATACCCTCTTCCAAATGACTGTCACATAAAGCTATCCACTTATCTCTAAATTCTGATTCTTTATCCATTATTGGCATAAATCCTTTTGAAAAAGCAGTGCTTCTAGACTGGGAATAAGTTCCCACTATCTTCTTTAAAGGTACATCAAGAATACCTAAATCCACATTAGAAACTATTTCTTCATCTTTCAACTTTTCATCAAGAAATTCAAGTCCACCTTGTGATGAATACTCCCTTTTTCCTATTTTACTTGCTTCTCTATAATATTCCTGAGTTTCCAATCCCAAAGCATGGCACCTCCCATATCAATTATGGTAAAACGTAAAATCTATACTATAAATTATAATCTAAAGATAAGAATTTAGATATATATTTTGTGGACTTTCCACTTAAAATTCAGCATTCTTTCTAATTTCCTCTATAATTCCATCTACGTGTATTTGTACCGTATTCAAAAATGGAATATTCAGATCTCTATCCTTTAATATAAGGGGGATTTCAGTACAACCTAGTATAACTCCATCAATGGACTCCTCTTTTTTCATTCTATTGATTATGCTTAAAAATCCTTGTCTCGTTCTTCTATTAATAATTCCATTTTCCAGCTCAGTAAATATTCTCTGCTGAATATATTCCCTCTCGGCCTTTCTTGGTACAACAATATCTATTGCACTTTTTAAGAAACTGTCCTTATAAAAGGGTTCTTCCATAGTAGTAAGTGTTCCAAGAAGTGCCAGTCTTTTGAGCTTCATCTCCTTAGCCCTTTTTCGAGTTTCTTCAACAATACTTAAAACAGGCATAGGTGAAAGCTTTTTTATTTTATAAAATACTATGTGTGGCGTGTTCGAGGATATAACTCCGATAGTTGCTCCTGCCATATATAGATTATTAAGAGAATTTACTATAAGATTTACAAGCTTATACCATTCTTTATTTGAAACTAGAGTTAGAACTTCCTTCATATCAATACTATCGATAATTATTTTAGGATAGCTTCCATCTGTTTTTATCTTTTGATACTTGTATATTAAACTTTTATAATAATCCACTGTAGATTCTGGACCAATTCCACCAACAATTCCTATTTTCATTTACTCACCGCCCTAATTATCCTTATAATTATATTTTATGTGAAAGTAGTATAGTGAGTACTTATTAAATTTTGCGCATCAAAAAACCCCTTAAAGATTATATCTTTAAGGGGTTAAAATATCTGCTAATTAAAGAACAGTGATATTTTCAGCTTGAGGTCCTTTTGGTCCTTCAACTACGTTGTAAGCAACTTTTTGGCCTTCTTCAAGTGATTTATAACCATCTGAATTTATTTGTGAAAAATGTGCGAAAACATCTTTTCCGTCTTCTCCTGTAATAAATCCAAATCCTTTTTGTGCATTAAACCATTTAACTGTACCATTCATGAATGTGTACCTCCGAAATTTTATTTTTCTTAAACTCTTTGTAATAATACACCAACAAAATTTCGATATCAACATACTATAAAACTATAATACTAATTGAAAAATGTGCGTGTTACATTAATTACGATTCATTTAAGCTATAACTCATTATAGCATCACCTTTTTCATAAGTCAAGAAAAAAATAATGTTTTTTTATTTATTTTTTAATTCTTTTATTTCTTCCTCTGTAAGCTTACGCCACTTGCCAATATCTATGCCCTCAATATTTATATTCATAATTCTAATACGTTTAAGCTTCACCACTGTATATCCAAAGCTTCTACTCATTCTACGAATTTGTTTATTAAGTCCTTGAGTAATAATAATTTTAAAAGTATCCTCTGTAATTCTTGTAACTATGCAAGTCCTTGTTTTAATACCACCAATATCTACGCCTAGACTCATTCCCTCAATAAAATCGTCATTAAAATGTTTATCTACAGTTACTATATATTCTTTTTCATGTTCATTTTCTGATTTCAAAATTTTATTTGCCAGCTCTCCATCATTAGTCATTAGTATTAATCCCTGTGAAGCTTTGTCTAACCTACCCACAGGGAAAATATATTCTGGATAGTTCATAAAGCTTATTATATTATCTTTTACTTCCTTTGCCGCAGTACAAGTAATTCCCACTGGTTTGTTTAATGCAATGTATGTCTTATCCTTTACAGGAATAGGCTTATTATCAATAAATATATTGTCCTCTAATTCTACCCATTGCCCAGGTATACAGAGGCCTCCATTTACAGTTACTCTATTTTCTTCTATAAGCCTATTAGTTTCTCTTCTAGAGCAATAGCCTAAATTACTGAGAAGTTTATTTATTCTCATACAAAAATTGTCTCCTCTTTTTTCCTGATTAATTAGTTTGTTATTTTATATTAATCTTCATCTATCAGTGAACTTACTTAGCCAGAGTTTGTACTCACTCTAAGTTTAGATGAAGTATACAACAATGACTAGCCACTGCTATATGATAATTCATCTGTAGTATTATCAGTTAAAATTGTATATCACCTAAATAAGTTTACAATTTCATCTTCAGATAATGCAGTAATTCCATGACCACCAGAAAGGTCTTCTCCAAGTAAACTATCTATAAGCTTCTTCTTCTCTTCTTGAAGAGTTATAATCTTTTCCTCAATAGTTCCCTTTGCCACTAATTTAATTACTTCTACTACATTTTTCTGTCCTATTCTGTGAGCTCTATCTGTAGCCTGTTCTTCTACAGCTGGATTCCACCAAGGATCAAAGTGAATTACTACATCTGCTGAGGTTAAATTTAGTCCTGTGCCTCCAGCTTTTAAACTTATTAAAAAAACTGAATTTTCTCCTTTGTTAAAACTTTCCACTATAGTCATTCTATTTTTTGAAGTTATTGATCCATCTAAATAACTATAGTCTATTCCCTCTACATCTATTCTCTTTGCTATATTTTTAAGTACTGAAGTAAATTGAGAAAATACCAGTATTCTGTGTCCTTCATCTACGCTTTGAGTTAATAGTTCTGCCAGTGCCTCTATCTTTGCACTACTTCCGGTATAATCATCCATTACCACAGAAGGATCAAGGCATAGCTGTCTAAGCTTTGTAATGTAAGCAAGAATCTCTATCTTGCTATTTTTAAATTCATCTTCTTTTACCTTCTTCTCAATGAGCTCTACAGCATGTTTTGCATAAGTTCCATAGATTTTTTTCTGCTTATCTTCTAGATTAATCATCATAGTCTTTTCTATTTTATCCGGCAACTCCCTTATAACATCCTTTTTCTTTCTCCTCAAAATAAATGGATTTATAAGTCTATTCAAATCTTCAATAACTTCTGGCTCTTCCTTAAGCTTTTTATAATACCTTACACTGAATCTCTTTTCATCATATAGATAACCTGGCATAACGAAATCAAATATGGACCACATCTCCATAACAGAATTTTCTATAGGAGTTCCAGACAATGCAAACTTGGTATTTGCATTTATTTTTTTAACAGTTAGCGCATTCTGAGAATGTGGATTTTTTATATTTTGAGCTTCATCCAGTAAACAATAGCTAAATTTTATAGATTTATACATTTCAAAATCTCTTTTTAAAAGATTGTACGTAGTTATAATAGAATCGTATTTATCTATATTTTTTATTAACTCTTCTCTTTCTTTTTTAGCTCCATTAACTGCTACTACCTTCATAGTAGGTGCAAATTTTTCAAATTCATTAGTCCAGTTATATACCAGTGAGGTAGGTACTACAATTATAGACTTACTACCCTTATTGGATAATAAAAATGTAATAGCTTGAAAGGTTTTTCCAAGTCCCATTTCATCTCCAAGTATTCCTCCAAAGCCCAAATACTCTAATGTTTTAAACCAATTATAACCTACTCTTTGATATTCCCGAAGATCCCCCTTTAGCTCCTTAGGTTCTTTAAAGCTAAGACTATTTATTTTGCTTAGTTTATTTCTTATCTTTTTAAGCTCTGGCTTACCTTTAATATATCTAATTTTATTTTCTTCCAAGTATTTATCTAAATAAATACCTTTATTTTTAGGTATTTCAATAAAATTTTCTTTTATATTCTTAGGTGATACCACATCTAATAGCTTTAAAAACTTTTTAAGTTCCAACTCTTCTAAATCAAGATACTCTCCGCTTTTAAGTTTATAGTATTTAAGACTATCCCTAAAAGCTCTTAGAATAGCAGTAGTTTCCTTAGGTGGTATATCTCCCAGTTTAAAGTCCATTTCAAAATAATTGTATTTTCCCGTTTTAATGTTTCCACTAATATTTTTATTACCAAGAGACTTAATCCCTTTAAAGTTTTCAGAATAAAATACCGATCCTACTTTCTGAAGCTTTTCAACTTCACTTTTAAAGAATCTAAATATGTAGTCATCTCCCCATAGAAGATAGAATTTATTTTCTACTTCCTCAAAGCCTAACCTTCTTAGTAAACCTATAATCTCTATTTCTTTTTTTGAATCCCTATATATTACTTTCTCACTGCAATCTCCAAATATATTGAACTCAAAAGCTCCGTATTTAACCTTTGTAGTAAGTGTAATATCTTTTCCCTCTTTATCAAAATAGAAGTTAAACTCACATTTTTCTTTTACAATTTTATCTTTTATTTCCTTAGACAGAGTTACATCCTCTGATAAATAATTAAGATTTGGTATTAAATTTCTAAGAATAGTATCCTCTTTGTCACTAGGTAGTTTTACCACATTTGCCTCATTAAACACTGTAAGATAGGGTCTTATTTTATTACAGTATTCATAATCCGGTAAATAAACAGTACTTCCATGAAAGAACACATTGTCTCTTGAGCCTAGTGCCATAGGCATACCGCTAGGCAATTTAAGTACATAGTCTTTTTTAATCATCTTTAAATCAAATTCTATAGGTGGTGCACTGTCTAATATCTCCGTTTCAAAACATCTATATAAGAAACCTTCATTTAAATAGACTCTATGCCTTTTTACTACTTGGAAAAACTCTCTAACTAAATAATCTGGTACATGTATATACTTCCCATCAATATTGGATTTTCTTATTTTATTAGCTCTCCCAAGAGATCCATTAATACTTATAAGCATTTGTATAAAATCAGTAAGACCCTTATCTTTTGTACTTAACTTATTTTCACCCATGCTTAAAATAAAATTTTTTCCATAGGTTATAGGTGCATTATTGTAAATAGCCATTAAAAACTGGCTTATATCCTTTAAAACATAGAGATTATTTGAGCTCATAGAACTTAGTCCTATTCTAAATTCTGCTGAAATACTATGATTCCACATATCTCTGTTTACATATACCTCTATCTTTACTTCTTTCTTACCTTTTTCATTGCCTAAAAGCACATCTAAAGTATCCTCAGCATATTTAGGCTGAAAAACACTCTCATTCTTTGGGTCCTTTAAAAGAGGATTACTTATTAGTTCATCTACAGCTTTATAAAAAGTGGCTACTAAATGCTTACAACAATAATTTTCTTTGAATTCATTGTTTTCATAATCTTTACAACTACAGTAAGTTGAAACTATACTTTTATTCACTGCATACATTTCAATTTGTGTTTTATACTCACTAAATAGATTTTCTGAAATAACATTACCCTGTACACTGATAATATCATCTACATTTTTTATATCTATAGAGGAAACTAAATCATTGTCTATAATTCTTTTTCCTTTAGAATGATTTTTTCCGCTGGTATTCTCATTAAATATTTGAAGCAATAAATCTCTATTCATATATATCACCTTAGTAACTTTATATTGTTAATCTTAAACTATTTGCTTATTCTATATTATAATTTAAATTATATCATTAATTTTAACAATACTCATAAAAAGAAGTAATCCCTAAAATTTATATCCAGAAATAAATTTTAAGGATTACTTCTTATAATGCTATCTATTTTACATTTTTTCTATATTCCATAGGAGCACAACCTTTTAACTCTTTAAATACGCGATTAAAACTTTTAACACTATTAAAGCCTGACTTGTACGCCACTTCTATAATAGAATCTGTTTTATCCATTAAATACCATTCGGCTTTGGTTATTCTAAAATTACTTAGATAATCTAAAAAAGTCATACCAGTATTCTCTTTAAAAAATCTTGTGAAATAATACTTACTGAAACCTGCAACTTTTGCAATCTGCTCTAAATCAATATGATTTTCATAATTTTTATCTACATATTGAAATACTCTATCAAGTTTTTGTAATTTTTCCCTTTGACGACTTTTCTCTTCCAGTGAATACTCAATTTTAGGCATATATCTCAGTAATATACCTGCTAAATCGTATAACCGGGCCTTTAAAATAAGCTTATAACCTTCCTTAGCTTCACTGTTTTCACGAATAAGTTCTTTTATCTGGCTTTCCATTAAATTATAAATTTCACTTTTCTTTGTAAACCTCTGAGACTTAATAAACATTAACTTTATAGACCTTGTATTCTTGGTTCCTGAAATAAAATTATCATATATAGACATTCTAAATTGTATAACTGCTCTTTTACTAAGTTCCATTTGTTTAAAGAAATAATGCACTTCTCCTGAACCTATAATAAGTATATCTCCAACCATAAGATTATATATATGATTACCTGCCCCCACTTTAACACTGCCTTCTACAATATATATAATTTCAATATCCTCATGCCAATGATGTGGAGTACTCATATACCCATCATTAAAAAACAGTCTAAATGGAAAGTCTGATTCCAATACAGTCTTTTCAAGGCTACCTTGCATATTCCCTCCAAAAATTCTTTATTATAATTCTATTTTAACCCTCTTTTTACCGGATTCATAGATACTGCATATCATTTTTTGAGTTTTTATTGCTTCCTCACCTGTAATATCAGGTTGTATTCCTAAACTTATAGCATCATAGTAGTTTTTTATCTGCTTTTTATGACTTGTTCCCCAATATCCCTTTGTTCCATTTCCGTAATGAAAAACATCTTCTGGATTATCATCTGCAATGAATTCTCTGCCATCTTTTAATTTTATATGTGCACGATCTCCTATCATATTTGCAATACCCTTTTCACAGTGAATTTCTATTTTCACTGGTGCATCATAGGTGTAATAATTTATAGCGTGAAAAGCTGTTACTACTCCATTCTTATATTTTATAACTCCTTCAGCAGAATCTTCTACTTGTATTATTTCATGAGCTCTATTACTTATATTGGCATCTATATAGTCTATATCACTATCTACAAACCACCTCATTAAATCCATGGTGTGAATGGCCTGATCTATTATAACTCCGCCGCCTTCCATTTCCCAGGTGCCTTTCCACTCACTATGGCTGTAATACTCATCTGAACGGTTCCAAGTAACTTCAAGCTTTCCTGCTAGTACTTTGCCCAGCTCGCCAGACTGAAGAGTTTTCTTTATTAATTGAGAGCCAGGATTATATCTATTCTGAAATATAACACCCAATGTAACCTTGTTATCCTTAGCAGCTTTAATCATTGCTTCTGCATCCTCCAGCTTTATTGACATAGGCTTTTCTGTAAGTATATGCTTACCTAACTTTGCAACATATATGGCAACCTCAGCATGAAGATAATGAGGAAGACAAATGTGAATTACATCTATCTCCTCTTTGTTTAGCATTTCTTTATAATCAGTATAGAAATTGCAATTAAATTCATTGGCTTTTTCTCTTGCCCTATCCTCTTTTAAATCACACACGGCAACAATTTCGGCATTCTCCAGTGCCTTTACCGATTGCGCATGCATAGGAAATATATTACCGCATCCAATGATAGCTGCCTTAAATATTTTCATATAATCATCTCCCAAATTAAGTTACACCAATTTTTTAAGATATTCTATTCCCAAAAACAAGCCTTCCTTTACCTTTTCCTCGCTGCCTTCATAAAGTGGATCTTCGTGTTCAATACTTATAACATCATCGTAACCTATTTTTCTCAATTCATCTATAAAACTCTTCCAATCAATCTGTCCAAGACCTGGCATCCTGTACCTCCAGTATCCACAATCTTCAAAGTTCACATTTAGCTGTTTATTATACACACCATATTCTTTTAATCTGTTTTCAAATACCTCAGCATCCTTTGCATGAGTATGAAATATCCTATCCTTAAATTCTTTAATTGGACTGATATAATCCATGAGCATTGAATGTAGATGAGATGGATCATAATTTAGCCCGAAGTTCTTATTTGGAACCCTTTTAAAGATTTCTCTCCAAAGCTCTGGTGAATAAGATATGGTTCCCGGTATACCCTTTATCTGCCAGCCAGGCATTGCACAATTTTCAATTATTACCTTTATTCCTCTGTCCTCAGCGTACTTAACTAAATCGCTAAACACTACCTGAAATTCATCAAGATTTTCTTCTATAGTCTTATCTATATTTCTTCCAATAAAAGTTCCAACTGCTGGAACTTTAAGAAGTACTGCAGCATCAACACATTTTTTGAAATGATTATTTATCTTAGTTCTTTTATTTATGTCATGATCTAAATTGTTATCATAATAAGCTAGTGAAGAAATTGTCAGCCCATATTCTCTAAAATATTCCTTAATTTCCTCAGCTTCCTTTTCAGTAAAATTATCAACATCTATATCACAGCTTGAATAATCTCTGCCATTAGATGCCGGCCAGCATGCAACCTCAAGTGACTTAAAGCCTTGCTTACTTGCCCATTTTGCTTTCTCCTTAAGTGGTATACTTCCAAGACTTACTGTTAATAAACCTATATACATATTAAAACACTCCTTCTACTAATTTTTTTAGATTCTCACAACCTATTCTGCGGATTTTATTATTGAACTCTTGAAATCCGAAGCTGTTTTATCCTTGATACTGTATAATTACAGTTCCATTAATAAACACATAAAACATACTTCTTCTATATTCTAATTGTTAAGGTAAATCGGTTCTCCCTTTTCAGCTGATTCATATATTGCTTCTAGTATTTGAGTAACTACCAATGCCTGTTCTGGTTTTACCACAGGCTCCTTATCTTCTAAAATACATTGAACCCATTGTCTTGCCTCAAGCTCTGCAGGGTCCTCCGAAGCTCCATCATAGAAGTCAACCCCCCCTGCATCCAGTTCCACTTTGGTTTGGTATAATGTACTAAACTTCTCTCCATTTATCCTAAGACCATCTGACATATCTGCTCCTCCTTCTGTTCCACAAAGAGTTGTTTGAGCTTCTCCAACATCCAGGCTATTTATTGCCCAACTTGATTCCAAAACTATAGTTGCTCCATTTTCCATGGTTATAAATCCGAAAGCTGAATCCTCTACGGTAAATTTAGCTGGATCCCAAGGGCCCCATGCATTTGCGGCATTCTCTTTACTTCCAAGCTTATGATATATATTACCCACTACATATTTAGGTTTATAATTGTCCATCATCCATAAGGTCAAATCAAGAGCATGAGTTCCTATATCTATTAATGGACCTCCCCCTTGTTCAAATTCATTGAGAAATACCCCCCAGGTCGGAACTGCTCTCCTTCTTATAGCATGTGCCTTTGCATAATATATTTCTCCTAATTCCCCAATTTCACAAGCCTTGTGAAGATATTTTGAATCTCCTCTAAAACGATTTTGGTACCCTATAGTAAGTTTTTTACCAGTACGTTTTGCTGCTTCCAGCATCTTTCTTGCCTCTTCTGTAGTTTTTGCCATTGGTTTTTCACACATTACATGTTTTCCAGCTTCCAGTGCATCCACAGTTATAAAGCTATGAGATCTGTTAGGTGTGCATACATGAATAACATCAATGCTTTTATCCTTTAACAGTTCCTTATAGTCTTCATAAACTTTAGTATCTTCTGTGCCAAACTCCTTTGCTGCCTTTTCCGCTTTTTCTTTTTTAATATCGCAAAATGCTGCCATCTGAACCTGTGATATCTTTGCTAAGCTTGGCATATGCTTGCCATTTGCAATACCACCGCAACCTATAATCCCAATTTTTAATTTTTTATTTTCATTTTCCATAATATCTCCTGACTTTTTAGGCATCACACATTTGTAACCAAAAAATCAGTATTTTCACTTCCTTTCTTAGATTAATATATAATTTTGTTAATGAAATCTTTTTTCTGTAATCTTATGATTAAAAGAAAGTAGTAACTTAAAATCCAAACTCAATTCTTAACGTTTACACATATAATTTTATAACAGAAATGTTTTAATTACTTCCCATGAATTGCTCACTCATTCTCAAATATTGCTGTTTTTATTTTAAGAATGCTTTTACCAGTTTCTATACTATCATCAATAATCTTCAACATCAAACTCTTTATTTTTATAATAAAATTTTCTATCCTCTTCTGTTATTTTACAAACAATTCTACATAGATTTCACACCGAAATCACATTATCCGGAATATCTTTTGTAACGACACTTCCTGAACCGATTACTACATTATTACCAATATTTACTCTTGGATTAATAACAACACTTCCACCTATACAAACATTATTGCCGATGGTTACTCCAATTCCGTATTCATAGCCAAAATTTATTGAATCAGAATGAATAGGATTGATGTTAGTATACTAAGAGCGATATGTATTATCAAATAAAATACCGTACTCTGTTTTGTTTTTCAAAAAAAGCCTGCTTAGAAAAATAAGCAGGTGAAAATAGTATTCAAAATACAATATAATCATATATTTTTATTACGTTATACATATACGCATATTTTTGAACATAACAGAATTAATTCCTTCTTTTTTATTATTTTTTATTTAATATATATATAATTTGATTCGTTGTGCTAGTTAAATGATTAATTATCTCTAACCTTTTTCAGCTCCATCTGTAACTCCAGCTATAATATATTTTTGTAAGAATAAGAATAGAATAACTATTGGTATAATGACAATCAATACTGATGGAAAAATTAGTTCCCATGGATTACCATATTGCCCCGCCAGGTTTTTAGCATAATACAATGATAAAGTTAATGTTTTCTTTTCTGAATTTCCAAGTACTAAAAATGGTAATAGATAGTCATTCCAAATCCATACTGTATTTAATATTATTACAGTTATAGTTGTTGGTCTTACTAAAGGAAATATAACTTTAAAGAATACCTGAAATATATTTGCCCCATCAATTACTGCTGCTTCTTCTAATGAAACTGGTATACTTTTCATAAAGCCATGATATAAAAATACAGAAAGACTTAATCCAAAACCGCCATACATCAAAATTAACCCAGTTATATTCTTTAAATGTAATACTTGCATAAAACTAAGTAATGGATACATTACAGATTGAAAAGGTATTAGCATAGCAGCTGTAAATGCTAGAAATAAAATATTAGCAAATTTGGATTTACTTCTCACCATTACCCAAGCCGCCAAAGAAGATATAACAACTAGTAGAGATACTGATACTACTGTGATTAGTAATGTATATCCCAAACTGCGTAATAAATGAATTTGCTCGAAGGCATTTTTTATATAGGATAAATTCCATGTTTTAGGTAGTGAAAGAGGTGAATTTACAATTTGTGCCTGCCCTTTAAATGAATTAATAAGTAAAAATAATAATGGAAAAATTGTATATATAGCAGCGAAAATTAGAACTACATACATTACAATATTTTTAATATTTCTTTTATTCTTCATTTCTTTTAAATACTTCATTAAGCTTCAACCTCCTTCTTTTTCATTACAGATACTTGAACTAGAGCAACAACAGCAACTAATATAAAGAATATGACTGCTTGTGCCTGAGCAAAACCATAATTGGGTGGATTAGTATCTTTAGTTGTTTGTAAAATCTGAAGTGCTAACATCCTTGTACCAAAATCACCATTTGTTAATGCTAAATTTTGATCTAGTAATCTAAAACAATTTGAAAGTGTTAAGAAAAATACAACGGTGAAAGAAGGCATAAGCATTGGAAGAGTGATACTTTTAAATTTTTGAAGAAAGCTCGCTCCATCAATACTTGCAGCTTCGTATAGATCTTTAGGTATATTATTTAATCCATTTACGTAAATCATCATCATATATCCGGCCATTTGCCAAGTTACCATTATTACTAAAGCAAACATTGCTTTGGTAGAACTTTGTGTCATATTAGTTAATGCCTCTATAGGGAAAATACCATTCTGACCAAAGAAAATTTTTGAGTATACAATCTGAAAAATAAACTGCCATATAAATCCTAAAGCTAATCCACCTAGTAAATTCGGCATATAGAAGATGGCTCTTAATACTCCAGCGCCTCTCTCTATTTTAGTAAGCAATACTGAGACATTTAAGGAAGCTATATTTATAGCAATTACTGCTATAACAGTAAATTTAACTGTATATAAGAATGCAGTTGTAAACTTTGTAGATTTAAACACCTTTCCATAATTACTAAAACCTACTAAGGCCTGCCACCAATGTTCACCCCCCACAAAATATGTTCCACGCCAACTGGTAAAGGAATATATAAACCCTATAATAAAAGGTATTAAAATTACCATTATAAATAATATAACAGCTGGCAGTGCAAGTATCTTAAACCATTTTTTATAAAACAATTCCATATTATATCACCCTCTCATATAAATTCTAATTGTAATCCTCTTTTAGTTCCTTCCATTTCTCAATACAATAATCTGCTATTTTTTTATAGTCTGTTTCAGTCCAATTTGATTTTATGAAATATTGTTCCATTAATATTTTTCCATAGGCTTCTTGTCCCCAGGAATTTGGCGCTCCATTAAATGGATTAGATAATATATTTCCCTCTTGCTTATAGGTAATCAAGTCATTACTTAATGGATTATCTAATTTAGTATCTGAAGTTGCATTAAAGGGTACAAAAGCAAATTCTTCAGTAATATACTTCTTACCAGTTTGCGAGGTATTAAGCCATACTAAAAATTCTTCTGCTTCCTTTTTTTCCTTTTCACTTACTTTATTATTTATTACATAATAATTTGGGACAAATTCTGGTATGGATTCATTAAACTTTTGCGCAGTTAATCCCTTTACCTTAATATCTGAATCAGTAAATGGTAATTTCATTGGAAGCATAGTTAAAGAAGATGTAATATTTGCATTTACTTTTTTAATATTGTTATATACCCAATTACCCTGTTTAATGAATAGTGCTTTATTGTCTGCAAAGGTCTGTACCGCTTGATCATATCCTGAAGTTGTTGAGTTAATAAAATCAGGACTACGTTTTAATGCACCATTTGACCCTGCAAGATATCTAGTTTCAAAATCCAGTGCCTGAATGGATTTTTGTAAAGGGACTCTCAGTTCTTCTACCTGCTTATCTGTTGCATTTTGTGCTGCTGGTAAACTATTAAATACAGTATTTAATGGATAATTACTAAAATGATCTCCATATGTCCATTTTTCCGCTCCAGCTACTGAAAATACCCCATTTAACTTTGATGTAAGCTCAGTTTTATTCTTAGACAACTTATAGGTATGTCCACTTAATACTACAGATCTACTCTTATCTTCTTTAATGTAGTCGTCTACAGCAATAACCATATCTTTAAATTCTTCATAATTAGCTGTTTTGAAATCCTTAATAAATTGTGTTGTATCAGTAAGACTAAATAAATCTGCTATCATTTTCTTATTAACAATTAATCCATATCCTTCAATATCATATGGAATGCCATAATTTTCACCATCTTTATTTTTTAGTTTCATTGATTCAGGTATACTATTAGCTAATTCCTTTAATTCAGGATTTGTTGCTTCCTTAAGATTCATGGCATAACCACTATATTTCCATTCATCTAATGCCCCTGCGCCAACAGAGAAAATTGATGGCTTTTCATTTGAGTTCATAGCGGCTCTCAATGTATCCAGTACTTCTGTTGTACCCAATGAAAAGACTTTAACTTTAACTCCTTTTTCTTTTTCATATTCTTTACAAAGTTTTTGAAGTGCATCAGCATTTTCACTTTTACCATTAAAAATATAAATATCATAATCATGATTTGACGATTGACTGCATCCAACTATACTGCCAACAAGTATAATTGCAAGTAAGAGTATCATTCCTAGTTTCATTTTTTTGAACATTTTAAAATCCCCCTTTTTTAAGTTTATGAAACATGTTTCATAATTAGTAAAAAAAAAAAATTGTATAGGTTTACATTGAATTGTTAAATCATTTCGGCATATTATTACCACCAATCATTTATATTTATCAATAAACCTTATATATTAAAATTTATTTATTAAGCATATTTACATCCATTAATTGTAATACTTTTATTGTTTAATCTTATATACAAATGCAAAAATCTTTATATTATTTTGTATAGGTTTTCAGTAAATTTTCATATTATCTGTATGGAACATGTTTCATATAAATAATATAATATATTTTATGTGTATTGTCAATATAAAAATAATATAATATTGTAATTTAATATAACCTTTTAAAAGCTTGTTTCTCCCTTCCTTAAATATACATCAATTTCAGTATAAGGTTCCATTACCTTTCCTTCCTCTATTAATGATATTATATTTTCTACTGCCTTACTAGCTATTATTTGCACCTGCTGTACTACAGTAGTTATATTTAAAATATTACTATTAGTAGTATATGTTCCATCATAAGCTACCACAGAAAGATCTTTTGGAATTTGTTTGTCAAGTTGTGTAGCTGCCTTTAAAAAGGCCGATGCAGGCATATCTGCTGCAAAAACACCATCTATCTCGGGTTCTTCTATCAGCACTTTTTTAGCCAAATTTAAATATCCTTCAAAATCAAAGTCATTCCATTTTATTTCAATAGCTTTTGATGCTATATTGTGTGATTTCAACATATCTTCTAAAGAAATATGACACTTATATGATAATACTTTTGTAGCTTTACTATCACATATATGAATTACATTCTTACATCCACTATCAATAAATTTTTTTGCGGCTAATTCTCCTCCCAATTTATGATTTGACGCAACAACTGGAATTTTTGAGTTAACAATACGATCCAACATAACAAGCGGCTTATTAAATTCTTTATATTCTTTTAGTTTTAAATTACTGACACCTGATATTACTCCATCTACAATATTTGATTTTAACGTTTCCATATAATCTCTTTCTTTGTTAATGTCATCATCTGTACTGCATAACATAAGTTTATATCCTTTTTCGTATAATTCTTTTTCAATATGACTAGCTAATGTAGAAAAAAAAGGATGCACAATATTAGGAACCAGCATCGCAACAATTCCTACTTTTTGACGAAACATACTTCGAGCTAATTCATTAGGTATGTAATTTAGCTCTTCAATGGCTTTTTCAATTTTATATCTGGTTTCCGGTGCTACATATCCACTATTGTTAATCACCCTAGATACAGTACATGCTGCTACTTTTGCCTTTTTTGCTACATCTCTTATACCTGCCATAGTCATCTCATTCCTCTCATCTATAAGTGTTTCTTTCTTTATTATACTATGGATAATAACAAAGAAAATATAATTTTAAACTTATTACTTAAAAATAAAATTAAAAATCTATTGCTAAAGTATAAAAACCTGCTGAAATCACTATAAAGTGAATCAACAGGTTTTTAATGAAAAAATCACCACGAAAAAGTTCTTTTTAGTATAATTGATTAAATTAAATTTTATATAATAGCAAGGACTACGGCTTCATAAGGTCTAAGGGATACTTCATTATTTGATATATGAAAGGAATTATAATTTGAAATTAATACTTCATCTACAGTATAATTTAAATTAACCTTAACCTTTTCACCATAGAAATTAGCTAATACTAAAAGTTTTTTATCCCCATATTCTCTTATATAGGCGAAAATATTTTTATCATCTTCCATAATTCCTTTGTATTTTCCATATACAATTACATCTGAGTATTTACTATTTTTACGTAAATCAATTAAGCTTTTATAGTAATACAAAATTGAATCTTTAGACTCCAGATTATTTTTTACATTTATTTCTTTGTAATTATTATTAACCTTAAGCCAGGGCTCTCCTTCAGTAAATCCAGAATTTTTACTATCGTCCCACTGCATAGGAATTCTTGCATTATCTCTACTTCTTCTGTGTATAGCCTCTAAAGCTTCTTCTTTAGATAAGCCATCCTTTATAGCACTATTATATTGATCAATGGATGAAATATCATTATAATCTTCAATAGATTCATATTTAACATTAGTCATTCCTATTTCTTCACCCTGATAGATAAATGGTATACCTTTTAATAAAAAGTAAATTGTGGCTAACATCTTTGCACTAACTAAGCCTATATCTGATTCTTTAATAAATTTATTTAGAGATCTTGGTTGGTCATGATTTTCTAAAAATAGTGCACCAAATCCTAAATCATTATATACTTCTTGACTTTTAAAAATGGCATCTTTAAATTCTTGTAGAGTCCATTTTTGGGGTGTGTACCACTTTCCATCTTCAGCTACATCTAAATCAGAATGCCCAAATTCAAATAACAAATCAAAGAAACCATTAGGCCCGCTATAATCTTTTAATTTTTCCCTTGGTATACCAGGCGCTTCTGCTACCGTTACAATATCATATTTAGAAAATGTGTTCTCTTTTAATTCAGATAAAAAATTTTCTATTCCCTTTTGATTTAAAGAACCTCCATCAATATGAACTAATTCTTCATTACTATTAGACTCTAAATCCTTAAAAGTATTATCCTTTTTAATATAAGTTATGGCGTCCACTCTAAAACCACCGAGTCCCTTATCTAGCCAATAATTTACCATATCATATAGCTTTTGTCTTACCTCTTCATTTTCCCAGTTTAAATCCGGCTGTTTTTTTGAAAATACATGTAAATAATACTGTTTAGTATTATTATCATATTCCCAGGCCGATCCACCAAATATAGACTTCCAATTGTTTGGTGCACTACCATCTGGTTTTGGATCTTTCCATATATAAAAATCTCTTTTAGGATTGTTTCTACTGCTTCTTGACTCTATAAACCAATCATGTTCGTCGGAAGTATGATTTATAACTAAATCCATCATTATTTTAATATTGCGTTTATTGCCTTCTTTTATTAAGTTGTCCATATCTTCCATAGAACCAAACTGCTTATCTATATCATAATAATCCATAATATCATAACCATTATCATCCATAGGACTTTTATATACAGGACTTAGCCAAATTATATCTATACCTAAATCTTTTAAATAATCAAGTTTATCAACAATTCCCTTTATATCACCTATTCCATCATTATTTGAATCATAGAAACTTTTAGGATATACTTGATAGATTACACTTTTATCCCACCATCTTTTTTTTAACATATTTACCCCCTAAAATTATATTAAAATTTAGTAACTTCAAAAGTTTAATTTCGTAATTTTTAAATAGAACTTATTTAATATCTTATACTATCCTAACTGATGCTCCATTATAATTTCATTTTCACCTTCATCTACTACAACTCCATCCTTCTTTTTATTTAATAAAGTAAAAGCTGCTAAAATAGTAAATACAAGAACTAGGCACCCCATAAATAGATAAGTTTCTCTAAAGCCAACTTTATCGTACATTTTACCAACAATTGGTGATAAAATTGTTGTACCAATTTGAGTAGCAAATTGAAAACCAACTAGATAGAGCACAGAAGATAAACGAGTATCGAAATTATCTGCTAAATATTTAAATATTGATACCAATAATGTAGCATATTCAAAAGAATGAACTAATTTAATAAATGAAATACTATATGGGTCACTTACAATTCCTGAACCAATCATACGACAAGTCATTATTATTCCCGCTAAAATTAGTCCTTTCTTCGATCCTATTTTATTTACAAGAAAAGGAGCTAGAAACATCATACCCGCTTCCAAGAAAACTTGGAGTGAATTCAAATCTCCAAACACTTGGTTTCCTAAAGCTTTTGTTGGAAACAATGAAGCATAATATATAGGGAATTGTTGATCATATACCATATATACACATACAGCTCCTATCATGTAAATCATAAAAAACCAAAAGTCTTTTAATTTCAAAAGCTGTTTAACATCGTTAAAACCTACTGATTCAGCACGTTTAGCTTCTACACTACTTACATCAACTCTCATAAAAATAACAAGAATAAGTAATATTATAGCAGAAACCGTTGCCATCCAAAAATTTATATTAGGGCTAATATTGAATACTCTACCCGATACAAATGCAGCACTTGCTGATCCAATTGAACCCCACATACGTGCACGACCAAATTCAAAGTCATATTTTCTACCAGCCTTTTCAATATAGGATTCAACACTAGCACAACCAGCTATAAAAGTTAATCCTAAATAAAATCCTCCAACTATAGCACCAATTATGAAGTTCATTTTTAAAAGTGGTCCATATACATAAATGTAGAATGGCCCAGCTAATGCAAGTAATACAGTAATAAAATATAAAACATATTTTTTTAAACCAATACGGTCAGAAATGTATTCGTATATAGGTTGAAAAATCATGGCAAAGATAGCGTTTACAGAAAATACAATACCTGTTTGTGCTCCACTTAAATTCATTTTTTCTCCAAGCCAAATAGCAAAGAATGAAAAACAGGATGCATAGGCAAAGAAAAATAATAGAAAATATAAACTAACATTCCAATATATTATTCGTTTTTTCATATAGATTCCTCTTTTCAAATTATATTGTAAACTAAAAATCTTTATTGCCTATCCATCACCTTTAAATTTAAATTAAATGTATTTTCACTATAGTATAAACATAAACACTTTCAAGATAGGCTTTAATATATTAAAACTAAACTCCTGTCAGTTCCTTAAACTCTTTATTATCTGAATCAAAGTAACTTACTGTAAATTCATGTGTCTTAAGGTTAGCTTTCAAAATTGCTTCAAAAGAATCTTTCTTCCATGATATTTCTAAAACTTCTTCATTATCCGTATCAGCTACAAAATAGTCACCTTCAAAAGCTGGATAAGAATTTCTAAATTCCATAAGTTTTAATAATCTTTTCATAACAGGTCTTTTTACGTTTTCTTTAACTTCTCCTTTGGTATAATAATGTCGGTTTATATTTCTTCCTACCTTTGTCTTTTCAAGTAGTTCTATATCATTTTCTCCAGCCATAAGTCCTACATAGTAAACTTGTGGTATTCCTGGTGCAAAGAACTGAATAGCTCTTGCTAAAGTATAAGCATCATCATTATTTCCAAGTGCTGAATAATAGGTACAATTAACTTGATATATATCAAGGTTGTTATAGGCAGTTGTATTATAGATTTTCTTTACATTTGCACCTTTAGTAAATAATGCTTCTCTTGTGATTTCAATTTCTTCAGCAGTTAATAAATCCTTTACATCTACTATCCCAATACCATCATGAGTATCTAATGTAGTAAACTGCTTTTTAGGAGACATTTTAAGCCATTTTATAATATTTTTATTCACACCACTATATAGAGCATGAAGCATAATCATAGGCAGTGCAAAATCATATATCCAGTGTCCCTTTTCTGATATTTTCATTTGAATTGAATAGTGTTCATGTATTTCTGGTAATATATCTACATTTAATGGTTCTAATATTTCTTTTACTTCATCAAGAAGTTCCCAAGTATCAGGTTCTACAAAGAAACAGTTAGTTCCAACTTTCTTAGTCGCATAGGCAAAAGCATCAAGCCTGATTAATGAAGCATTTCTCTTTGCCATATTGGTAAGAGTATCCCTTATAAATTTCTTTGTAACTTCTGATTTTATATTTAAGTCCACCTGCTCACTATCAAAAGTACACCATACTTTTTCACTAGTCCCATCTTTAAACTCTACATCGATATATGGTTCTCTAGGTTTTCTCTTGTATATTAAGTCTACATCTTCCTGAGAAGGTTTACCATCAGGCCAAAAATCCTTATATCTAATGAAAAAATCTGCATAAGGTGAATTGTCTTTATTTTTTTCAAAATCTTTAAAGTATTCAGAACTTCTTGATATATGATTTATCATAAAGTCATACATTAGATAAAAATTTTCACTTAATTTTTCAATGTCTTTCCAATCTCCAAAAGCTGGATCTACTTTTTCATAGTTCATTGGTGCGAAACCTCTATCTGCTGACGATGGAAAAAATGGTAGTACATGGACTCCACCCACTGCATCTTTAAAATAAGTTGTTAAAAGGTTTTCAAGTTCCTTTAAATTTTTACCTAGACTGTCTGCATAAGTGATAAGTATAATTTTGTTTTTAATTTTCATAATTATTTTCCCCCTTATATTTAAAATCAAATCCATTTTCCTTTTTAATAATATAATTTTCTTCATGGTATAAAGTTTTGAAAATCATAATTTATTTTTTAATAGATAAAAATGTTATTAATCTCTTAGTATATGTTTACATTTAGCATTGACGCAAAACTTATGAAACATGTTTCATATAAATAATATATTATAATTTATATAAATTGTCAATATAAAAATGAAACTTATACTTCTAAAAAACACATATTATTGTAATAAATTTAACTTTAAATATGTAAAAAGATAAAGTACTCTGCTAAACATAAGTTATTTACATAAATTGAAATAAAAATATCCTATGAATTAGACTTGTTATTATCTATTCCATAGGATGTTTTTTTATATGAATCACTTATTTTTATGTTAACCTTATTTTCTTTTAAGAATTCTTCAGTAGTTATGGATTTATTTCATGAGACTTTAAATATTCACTCACTATACTATCTAGAACATTGTTCCAATTGTGCGGCTTTATATGAGGTCTGATCTTTTATATATGCAAATGGACTTTTATCATACCAATCTTTTTTATAAGGCAGCTTTATATTCTCAGATAGTTTACGTTGAAAAGAAGGATTCTCTAATAATCTTGCCATTCTCCTTGCTATTTCATAAACTCCTTTATATCCAAAATAATTAAAACTTCCTCCAAATAAAGGTAAAGCCGGCACCCCTAGTTTAGATATCCACACTCCACTTCCAGCATGGGCTAAACATATATCTGGTTTATCTCTATTTACTATATTAACTAATTGAAAAACTTGATTTGGTGCTACACTCACTTCTATATCTGGAAAATTATCATTGAATTTTGTGTAAAGATCATCACTCAGACTATCATAATGATGAGCTCTAACGCCAATGACTTCACAACCCAATTCCTTAAGAAGCATAGCATCAGATACTACCCTAATTACCCCTCCAGTTATCAACACTCTTTTTCCATTTAATAATTTTTTAAATGGATCTATTGCTGAAAAAATTTCCTTTTCTTCAGATTCAATTATTTCTTTAGCCTTTTCTTCAAGATTAAGTTTACCTGCAACTTCTATAAACCATTCACTTGTATTTTTTATACCAACGGGCATATTGTGAATAAAATATGGAATATGAAATTTTTCTTTTAAAAACTCTAGGAAATAATCATCATGAACATTACAAAGACTTATATTTAAAATTGCTTCAGATACTTTTTTAAAATCATTAGGATGTGCAAAATTAGGAAAAACTCTTACTTCAAGCCCTAATGCTTCTAACAATCTTTTAGTTTCTACTTCATCTGGATAGGTTAATGAACCAAAATTAAATAAATTAACGATTTTAGAATTTTTGTAATAGATTTTTTTGGGGTTAAGTCCACTTGCATTTTCTGATGAATTTGAAGTTAACTCTAGATTGCGCCCTACACCATGATAATAAGTATCATATGCATTGGCAACTACTTGAGATTTAATACCTTCACAATGCATTGGTATTATTTTTGCGTCCACAGTTTCTTGAGTAGTTCTTACTACTTCATCAATATCATCACCAATCATACTTGGAGAACAAGTATTCATAACAATAATAGCTATTGGTCTGTATATTCTATCAGCCTCTAATATTGTTTCTTTTAACTTAGCTTCTCCACCATTAATAATATCTTTTTCATTAAGATTTGTGGATATCCATATCAAAGACTTAGGAATTCCACCCCTTGCTTTGGTACCAGATCTAGTTGGAAAATCTGATGAATGAATTTGAGATCCACACCCAACAGGACCATGAATTATAAATATAGTATCTGGCATTGTAAGGGCCATGCCTAATACTAAACTTAACTGACAAGCAGTTGCTTGAGAAAAACTTCTTTTCTTATTTTTCAAACAACCCTCTTTAGAGCAACCCAGCAATTCACAGGAATTACCTCCAAAAGCACTTCCAACAAACTTCAATCTTTGTTCACGTTTAGGAGCAACTTTGTTATCAAAATAATTCATTTAACCTACCTCCCCGTAAAAATAACATCCAATAAATCTTCCACCAAATGCAATCCACCACTATATCCAGCATATCCTCTATCTAATATTGCTCTATTTAATATTGGATAACTTACAGTTAATGTTTTTGCACCTACACTTTTAGAAAAATCTTTTTCCCAAGAACTACCTAATACAAATAAAGGAGAAAGAGTATCATAGTATTTTTCAGATTTATGTGGTTTAATAATATTTGTTAAATATTCTTGAATTTTTGAAGCATCTGTTTGGTATATTAATTCTGTTTCTTTATTCCCATTAATCTTTTTAAATCCCTCATTTAAAGATTTTTTTTGATTATCATTAAGCTCATCTGTTATTACTGAAAACTTAGGTATCCATCCAAGATCTTCATGTAAAAACCTTGTTATGGATATAGTGTTATTGGCATTTCCTACTACTACAGCGTAATGTTGAAGATCTGAATCAGCATATACATCAGATATTCTTTCAATGTATTTATAATAGTTTTCATTTTCATTCTCTATTAATTTTTCAACCTTCTTATTATCTATTTCTAGTAATTTAGAAATATCTTTTAAAAATTCAGCTGTAGCTGTAGGTCCTATTGGAAGTTCGTTAACATAATAAGGTATACCATGTTTTTCCTGAAGACTTTCTGCAACACTAATACCATAAGTCCTTGATAAAACAATGTTTAGTGACGCCTCTGCTGCATCCTTTAAATTATCTATAGTTTGATCATTAGTAAAAAAAGTATTAACTTCCAGTCCGAGTTTTTCTAATAATCTTTTGATCTCAACTAAATCACCTCGAAAAAAAGGATCCAAGGCTGGAACCACTCCTAAAATATTTACTAAATTTTTTGTTTTTTTAGCGGTTTTATTTGAGTAATCAACAAATAATTTTTCTAGTACTCCTTCGTATCCATTGTAAGAGTTCCCCCTAAAGCCACCTGTTTCTAATGACAATATAGGTACTTGTGAATCTTTAAAATTTCTAAGAACCGCTTCTACATCATCTCCAATTATTTCTGTCATACATCCAGTTGTCACTATAAATAAATCTGCATCAATCAATTCTAAAGTAGTTTCTATCTGTTCAGTTAATCTAGAGGAACCTCCAAACACAATATCATTTTCAGTTATACCTGAAGTAGGTACTGATCCACCTCCGCAGTATCCAGATCCCCAAAATCCACTTCCGCCCATGTATGCACCAAAAAGGTTAGACCCGCAACCAGCTGTAGCATGGACTATTGGAACTACTTTTTGTAATGCACTAATAGTACTTAGAGCACCCCCAAGTGCACAGGAAAACCTAGGTCTTTCAATATAAGCCATTTGCATTCCTCCAAAATTTTGTATATTTTTTTACATACTTTATTTTAAAAATAAAAAGACTATATATCTCACCAAATAAATTTTAGTGAGATATATAGTCTCCAGTTCTCTGGTCAACAATAAATATATCCTATTATACCAATATGTTTATTGTATATATATGTTTAGATTTTGTCAATATTTATTTAATATAGCAAGATGTCACTATAACATTGATATTTGAGATGACTATATAAATAAATTATTTACTTTTAATTCTAATCCTCTTTGGTAATTAAATTATCAAACAATGCCTAAAACAATTCTATAATAACAAAACGCTTTAAAATCACGTTTCTTAATATATCCTATAAAGCAAATAATTTTTGGGTCACTCGACGTGTAAAACTATCTTACCCAGTACTTCGCGGTTTAAGAACTTTTCCACAGTACGCTCGACATCGGTCCATGAAGCCTCGATGCCTATGTGTGGCCGTACACGTCCGTCAGCAACAAGAGCAACAAGACGTTCGAGAGCATGCTTACCACGTTGATGTGTCAGTTCATCAAAGACATAGAAACTCTTGAGAGTCAGCCCGTTCTTCATGAAGTCGACGAAATCGAATGTGGTTTTACACACGTCGCTGGTCTCCATGCTCCGATGATTCACGGCTACACAAGTTCCGCCCGCTACCAGACTGGCCAGCGCAACGGGCAGCAAATGCCCGCCTACGGTGTCAAGTACGAAGTCAAAACGGCTACGTTGTTCGCTCAGGCTGGACTCGAGGAGCACCTCATCGGCACCCAACGCTTCAACCATGCCCGCGCGCTCCTGTGCCCTGATCGTCCCGGTAACCCTAGCACCTGCAGCACGTGCGAGTTGAATGCCGAACTGACCGACACCACCTGATGCGCCTGTGACGAGCACTTTACGTCCGAGCAGGAAGCCACAGCGTTCCAACGCGAAGAGTGCGGTTATACCTGCTACGGGAAGTGTCGCGGCGTCTTTGAACGACACCGTCGATGGGAGGCTTACGAGGTTGGTGGTTGGAACGGCAACGATCTCGCCAAATGCTCCGCCATTAGGTAATAATCCCACAACTCGAGATCCCACGGATAACCCGGAACCATCAGCAGCTGACTGCTCAACGATTCCGGCGAAATCGCGTCCAGGTTGCCAGCCCGGGGTGGCAAGGAGCTCTCGGCTTCTCAGTTCGCCCGGGTTCAAAGAAATCGTAGCCACCCGAACTAACGCCTGGTTCTCTGTTGGAACCGGTACCTCCCTTTGTCCAAGAGACACGCCGACCGGCGACTGCTTATCAGTCACGACTGCTCGCATAACTTTCACCTCCAATCAATCCGTTCGCACTTGCCGCATCTAAATAGACCGCCTCAAAACCGTTCTTTTTTAGGGCATCAACCACCCGACCACCGATGTCGGAATCGTGCCACTCCGTTACAGTCATTTTCCATAATTCAATTTTCTTTAATGCTTCCATAAAATATTCCTCGACTTTCAATTAGATTATGGCTATAATTATAACTCTAAATAAACATTTATCAAGTACGCAATAATAGTTTACTTACTTATAAAAAACTAAGTATTAGAGGAGGTAACATTATGGAAGGGTGCCCTATTAAGTACGCTTTAGGTATATTGTCTGGAAAGTGGAAAATGCGAATTGTTTGGGAAATATCTCAGCAAAAGGTTATTCGGTTCAATGATCTGCAAAGGCATTTGGATGGGATATCCAGTCTAATGCTTTCAAAAAGTTTACATGAATTGCAGGAAGACAAACTAATCAACCGCATTCAGTATAATGAAGTTCCCCCGCATGTCGAATACCAAATAACTGAATTAGGTGAAACAATTCAGCCTATTCTTTCCATGCTATGCAAATGGGGAGCTCATGTTATGCAAATGGGGAATATGGAAGGGTGCTCTATTAAATACGCTTT
>NZ_BAEV01000040.1 GCF_000246895.1 Clostridium arbusti SL206
TACGCTTTGTTAATTAGTGCTTTTTTATAATTAAATCTTATCATCTGCCATAGATTGTTCATGTTCACTAATCCACTCATAGGCATCTCTTTTTTCAGCGGTCAATAATAAAAATAGTGTTTCAATGACCATCATAGCAGGAATTTTAGTTCTTTAAGTCCACTAATTTTTAGAAATCACTCTAGTACCCTCTTCATCAGTAATTAATACTTTAGTAACTACCTTTGTAAACAAAGATGTATCAACAACTCCAGAAATATTCTTCAAATTATTTTCAAGTTCCCCAATATTTTTCACATCACTAAAGGCTGCATCAATCAGTAAATTTCCACCTTCAGTTATTGTTCCTCCATCCTTTGCATTACTGGTTCTAAGAGTAGGTAATCCACCTAATTCTTTAACTTTTCTTTCTACATATTTCAAAGAATCCGGTATAACTTCCAATACTACTGGATGCTTAAAAGTTAATATTTTTGAAAATTTAGCCTTGTCTACAAGTAGTATATAATCTTCAGACATACTTGCAATTAGTTTCTCCTTAGTGTGAATTCCACCACCACTTTTTAGTGCATTTAAATTTTCATCCACTTCATCGCAACCATCAAAGGCTACTGATACTTTATCCACAGAACAATTGTGAAGAACTTCTAAACCATTATCTATGCAAAGCATTTTCGTCTTAAAAGACGGAGTTACAACCTTAACCTTAAGATTTTTATCTTCCTTTATATATCCTATTAAGTGAGATATAGTACTACCCCCACCTAGACCTATTATACTATCAGTCTTTATATATTTTAGAGCTTCTTTAGCACATTCTTTTTTTAAATCATCACTATTCAACTGTTTTTCCCCCTTAAAATAATCATCTTATTAAATTTTATACTCTATAGTTTTATAATAATATAAGTTTATTTTTTCGTCAACACATTTTATATGAAATTAAATTTCTTTTCTCAAAATATATTTACAAGAAATAAAATTTAGTAATTTATATATTTTTTCATATAAAAAGCACTATGAAAAGCCATTGAAATTTACAATAACTTTTGATAGTGCTACTTTTCTAATTATATTTTGAAATTCAATCTTTATGTGTACTTATGAAAATTTTACATATTCCTAAACATATTCTTCTAATTTTAAAATTGAGTCTTCTATCATTTCATAGGTAATTTCATAAGGTACATGAACAATGTCTCCTGTTTGTGAAGCTTTAGTGATTACTTGTCCAATTTCTTCTTTTGTAACTTCTAAATCTGAAAGTTTTGTTGGTAATCCAACACTCTTACAAAACTTGTACACTTTAGCTAGTTCATCAAATTGTTTATCGCACAATAATAAAACCAATACACCATAGGAAACAACTTCTCCATGTAAGTGATTTTTTTCAATCTGCTTTAATAATGTCATACCATAATATATTGAATGAGCAAGACAACTATTGTAATCATTAATAACAAGATTGGAAACAAGACCTGTACTAATAATAATATCTAGGGTAACCTGTTCTAATTCATAACTGGCAATATCTGCTTCACAGTCCTCTAAAGCTTTTTTACCATTTTTCAACAAAGGTTCCGTACATATTTTACTAATTTGAACTCCTAGTGCATTAAAGTGTTCAAGTTCATCATTACGAGAAGAAAAAGTACATTCATACTGTTTGCTTAAGGCATCACCAATTCCTGCCCATAGAAATACCTTAGGTGCTTCTGCAATTATTTTAGTACATATAAAAGCGTGATTAGCTGGTTTATCTCTAAAATATAACTCTTTAAAAACACCCTTATTATCATACATAACACACACTGCAGTACAAGGTGCACAGTTAGAAGCAATCGTCGGAAAAGTAAATATGGGCTTATTCAAATGATGTGCAAGGACTTTACAAGTATCTATCGCACGTCCACCACCAACAGCAAATATCATATCAGCTTTATGTACTAAAGAATTTTCTTTTAACATTTCTACATTCTCAAAAGAAGAATCTCCACCATACCAAATAGAATCCAAAATTTCCAGTGAGCTGTCTGCCACAGCCGTTTTTATCTCTTCATTTGCTTTTTCCATAGCAGTTTTACCACCAATAACAATTACAGTTTTACCATAACTCGAACAGATTTCCTTTATTCTATCATAAACATCTGTTCCTATACTGTAACTTGGTAAAAAAACACTATAACTCATGTTAATCATCCCTTTATTAATTTTTAGTTAAATACTATTTTTTAATATTTTATTATTAATAAGACCGTTTGTAAAGAAATTAAACTTGTAATTTCTATTTTCTTCACATAATTATTATAACTAATTCATGTGTTTATCGCAATTCGATGGTAACATTTTTTATATACTAAAAAATCCACATCGAAATTATTTTCAATGTGGATTTATATTCATTGGTGGAGGCGAGGGGTGTCGAACCCCTGTCCGAAAATAGTAATACCTAAGCATCTCCGAGTGCAGTCTTTCTTTTGACATTCCCTCCATCAGACGCCGAAAGGCAGGCTTCTGACTTTAGTAGCTTCATAAATTCCGTTTCTAGGTCAAAGCTTTCCTAGACTCGTTTCCCCGCTGTCGGCGCCCATCCTTAAGTCGCGGGACTCAAAAGGCGGACGTAGCAGACTACGCTGCTAAAGCTAAATTATCGTTTTTAGCGTTTATATTTAATCCCGTAGTTTTTTAACGCGGGTCCACAGGATCCCTCGACTCGCTTCTTAGTTACAACGTATCCCCGTCGAAACCAAGTACGCCCCCTTGTCATGTTACTTTCATAAATATGAAAGTATTTATTGTAAAATACTAACCACTCAGTGGAACTAATATTTCACATTGTAACAAAGGTCATACGCAAAACAATAGCTTTCAAAACTATATTAAATTTTATTTGTTTATTAATTACTGTAACTACATACTACACCATATTAATAAGTTAATCAAGTGGTAATTTCAATAAAAAATTGCATATCTTTTCTATTGTCTCATTCTATCCTTCATTTGTCTGTCAATTTCTCTCTTGGCAGCTTTTTCTAGCATTACATCTCTCTTATCATAATCTTTTTTACCTCTACCTACAGAAAGCTGAACTTTAACTCTCCCATTTTTAAGATATAATGATAGGGGCACTAGGGTATATCCTTTTTGAGAAGTGTATGCATCAAGTTTTCTTATCTCGTCTTTGTGCAAAAGTAATTTTCTCTTTCTAAGAGAATCCCTATTAAATATGTTACCTTGTTCATAGGGACTTATATGTACGTTACACATAAAAACTTCACCATTGACTATCTCTGCATAGCTATCCTTAAGATTAGCTTTTCCAAGTCTTATAGACTTTACTTCTGTACCTACAAGTTCTACTCCACACTCCATTGATTCTTCTATAAAATAATCATGTCTAGCTTTTCTATTCTCAGCTAAAGACTTATTCGTTGAGTTCTTCTTTGCCATTAAAAACACCTACTTCTACTTCATTGTAATACATAATTATACTCTATTACTTTTAAAAAGTCAAATTGTGGATTTCACTCATAAAAAGGACTAATACCAAAATCAACTCTGTTTATAGCATTAATCCTTATATCTATGTTGTAATAAGTTATCTTCATTATAATATATATTTTATTTAATTGCATCTATTAGGCATATGAAAATAAATAGTAAGTCAAAGATGCGACGTATATTTTGAAGGCTACAATGTATAATTCTAATCCCACTTATATTATATAAATTTGCTCTAATTATTCTTCATCTTCACTTGTTTCAGGTTTATATATATCACCTATATCTTTCACTGCTCTTACAGGATGAATTTCTTCTATATTTTCTAAGTCTAAGTCATCATGATCTACCGTGCTTTCCTCTGACAAATCATTTTCTTTAAATTCATCATCATTTTCCTTAGCTATTTTAAAGTAAATTTCATGAGAAGCCAAATCAACTTTTTGTACTTTTATTCTAACTTCATCACCAAGTCTATATACTTTCTTAGTTCTTTCACCTATAAGGCAAAGATGCTTTTCATCATAGATGTAATAATCATCACTTAAATCACTTATATGAACGAGACCTTCAATAGTGTTTGGAAGTTCTACAAACATTCCGAAGCTAGTTACAGAAGATATAATACCATCGTATTCCTCCCCAATTTTATCTTTCATATACTCAGCTTTCTTAAGATCATCTACTTCTCTTTCTGCATCCTGGGCTACTCTTTCTCTCTCTGAAGATTGCACTGAAGCATAATCTACTATACCAATCAATTTTTTTGATCTTTCTCCATCTATATTTCCATGTAAAAATTCCTTTATTATTCTATGAATCATAAGATCAGGATACCTTCTTATTGGTGAAGTAAAATGACAATAATATTTAGCAGCAAGACCAAAATGGCCTACACATTCTGGTGAATATCTTGCTTGTTTTAAGGACCTAAGTAACAATGTACTTACCACCGTTTCTTCTTTTTTATCCTTAACTTCTTCAATGATTTTCTGTAATTCTTTTGGATGAACTTTGCTGCTTCCCCATTTAACTACATATCCAAGGTTATGAGCAAATTCATTAAAATGTTCTAATTTTTCCGTATCTGGATCTTCATGTATTCTATATACAAAAGGAAGATTGGTCCAGAACATGTGCTCTGCTATAGTTTCATTGCACACTAGCATAAACTCTTCTATAACTCTGTTTGCTATGGCTCTTTCATAGGGTTTTATATCAATTGGCTTTCCCTGTTCATTTAATATAATTTTACTTTCTTGAAAATCAAAATCTATAGCTCCTCTATTCATTCTTCTCTTGTGCAGAATATCACAGAGTTTTCCCATTGCTATAAAATCATCATACAAGTAATCATATCTTTTTATAACTTCTTTATCTTCATTCTTTAATATCTTAGTTACATCTGTATAGGTCATTCTCTCATTTGTCTTTATTATACTTTCAAATATGTCATGATTAATAACTTTACCATTATTATCTATTTCCATAAAACAACTAAGGGCTAATCTATCCACTTTAGGATTTAAACTGCATATGCCATTAGAAAGTTTTCTTGGAAGCATTGGTATAACCCTATCTATGAGATAAACAGAAGTTCCTCTTAAAAGAGCTTCCTTATCTAGCGGATTCTTTTCTCTAACATAATTTGAAACATCTGCAATATGGACGCCTAAATAGTAATTTCCATTATCTAATTTTTGTAGAGACACAGCATCATCAAGATCCTTAGCATCTTCTCCATCAATGGTAACCATCTTTATATCTCTTAAATCTTTTCTTTTCTTATACTCTTCTTCTGGTATAGTATCTGGTATATTTTCTGCAAATTTTAATACTTTATCAGGAAACTCTTCTGGAAGCTTATGTTTTTTTATAATCGTAAGTATATCTACTCCCTTGTCTTCTTTTCTACCCAATATTTCTATTATCTTACCTTCTGGATTTCTTCTCTTTTCTGGCCATTCTAATATTTCGGCAATAACCACATCTCCAGTTTTAGCTTTTCCCCTAACACTTTTGGGTATAAAAACATCTTGGTGTATTCTAACATCCTCTGGAACTACAAATCCAAAATTTTTACTGTCTTCGTATACTCCAATTATAGTTTTATTAGATCTTTCTAGTATTCTTATGATTTCACCTTCACACTTTTTACCACCGTTTTCTTCTCTAGTTATCTTGGCAACCACCTTGTCACCATTCATAGCCCCGTTCATAGAAGAACTAGCAATAAATATATCTGGTCTTTCTAAATCACATATGACAAAACCAAATCCCTTTGCATTTCCCTGAAGCTTTCCCACTACAAGTCCCATTTTTTCCGGAATACCATAGTGTTTTGTCCTATTTTTAACTATAAGACCTTCTTGCTCCATATCATTTAAAAGCTGTTTAAAAGTTTTAGCATCTGACTTTTTTATATCAAACATTCTAGAAAGTTCTAATATATTCATTGGCTTATATGCCTGCTCTCGCATAAATGCCACTATCTTTTCTCTTAAATTCATAAATTCATCTCCATTCAAAATAATATATACTTTAATTTTTAACTATTATAGGCAATAATATTCAACAATACTTTTTACTTATGATGTAAATATTAACTTTCATTCTATTTACAGTATAGCATGTGCATGCTTTAAGGCACATTCAAATAAATAACTAGTCAGGTCAACAGAACCCTCAGATAGCTCACTATCCTCAGGACCTGTTTCCTTGTAGACTTCAAAATATACGTCGCATCTTTGACTTACTATTTATTTTCATATGCCTAATAGACATGATTATAAGATTCACAGATTTTACTAGCGACCGTACATATATAAACATATATGATTATATAAATTTCTATATTATTATAGTTCTAAACTTCTAAGTATTATAAACTGTGAAATAAATTCATAATAAACAGAAGTCCACAACAAAAAAAGATATAATCCTAAGTACTAATAGAATTATACCTTAACTTACCTTATTTTTGTACAAATGTTGGTAGATTTTGTGCAATAACTACAAGTGCAAATATTATAGAAAAAACAATAGTTACTTTAGCTAACATAGACTCACGTGTCTTTGACTTATTTCTTGAAAAAAACGTATCTGTTGTTCCTGAAACAAAATTAGTAAATCCGTCCATTTTGCTAGGTTGCATTAATACAGAAGCTATAATAACAATAGCTGATATTATTTGAATAATAATTAAAAGATTGTACACTCCTAAAACCCTCCTAAGATAGTTTAATCTATTTTATGTAAGAACTCTTAAAGTTTAACCTTGAGTCTTTATGTCTATTTTAAATATTATAACCAATACTATTTATTTTAGCATATTCATTCATTTATTACAATATAAAAAATCTTATTTATTCGCTGAATTAGAACTAGTATTTTAAAATTTAAAACCACCTGATGAATAATTCACCAAGTGGTTTTATCATGCATTTGAATTTATAAATTAACAATAAATCTAAATTACTATTTCTTTAAGTTATAGAATGCTTTAAGACCTCTGTATTCTCCAATTTCTCCAAGCTCTTCTTCTATTCTTAAAAGTTGATTATATTTTGCAACTCTTTCTGATCTTGCTGGTGCACCTGTTTTAATTTGTCCTGCATTAACTGCAACAACTAAATCTGCTATAGTTGTATCTTCAGTTTCACCTGATCTATGGGAGACAACAGCAGTATATCCTGCCCTTTCAGCCATTTCTATAGTGTTCAATGTTTCAGTTAATGTTCCAATTTGGTTTAGTTTAATTAAAACTGAGTTTGCAACACCTTTTTCAATTCCAGTTGTCAATCTAGCAGTGTTAGTTACAAACAAATCATCTCCAACAAGTTGAATCTTGCTACCAAGTCTATCAGTGATTTGTTTCCAACCTTCCCAATCATCTTCAGCCATACCATCTTCTATGGAGATTATTGGATATTTGTTTACTAAGTTTTCATAGAAATCTACCATTTCTGATTCTGTTAAAACTTTTCCCTCACCTGCAAGGTTGTATTTTCCGTCTTCATAGAATTCTGATGAAGCTGGATCAAGAGCAATAAATGCATCTTTCCCTGGTTCATATCCTGCTGCTTTTATAGCTTCAACTATAATTTCAATAGCTTCTTCATTACTCTTTAGGTTTGGTGCGAAACCACCTTCATCACCTACAGCTGTGTCAAGGCCTTTAGCTTTTAGATTAGCTTTTAGTGCATGATACACTTCTGAACCCATTCTAAGTGCTTCACTAAAACTTTTAGCTCCTACTGGCATAACCATAAATTCTTGAAGATCTACATTATTATCTGCATGTTTACCACCATTTAATATGTTCATCATAGGAACAGGTAGAACTTTTGCATTTACTCCACCTATATATGAATATAAGCTTATTCCAAGATATGCTGCTGCTGCTCTTGCTACTGCCAAAGAAACACCAAGCGTTGCATTGGCACCAAGTTTTGCCTTGTTATCTGTGCCATCTATTTTAATTAAAGCACGATCAATTGCCACTTGATCGAAAACACTCATACCTATAAGTTCTGGAGCTATTGTGTTATTGACATTATCAACAGCTTTTAATACTCCTTTACCATTATATATATTTTTATCATCATCTCTAAGCTCTACTGCTTCGAATATTCCTGTAGAAGCACCTGATGGAACAGCGGCTCTTCCTGTAGTTCCATCATCTAAAGTAACCTCTACCTCCACTGTAGGCATAGCTCTTGAATCCAAAATTTGTCTAGCATAGACATCCACAATTTCAACTTCGTATCTCATATTAAATTCCTCCCATGAAAATTATTTATTAATAAACTACATTTAATCTAGAATAAATACTCTCTAAAATAAGTATAGTATTATTTAACCTATTACTAACCCCTAATTTATAATACAAATTATCTATATAATCTATTTTAAATAATGACACCTTACCCATAAAAATTCCATTAGCTATTATGCCCTATTTTTATTTTTTTATTAAACTTTTTCCTGTCATTTCAGCTGGTACTTCAAGTCCCATAACTTCAAGCATTGTAGGAGCTATATCTGCAAGTACTCCACCATCTCTCATTTCTTTTGAATTATTACTTACATATACAAATGGTACAGGATCAGTTGTATGTGCTGTCATTGGCTTTCCTGTGGAATAATCTAACATCTGTTCTGCATTACCATGATCCGCTGTTATAAATACAGTACCATCTTTCTCTAGTATCTTATCCACAACTTTTCCTAAACATACATCTACAGCTTCTATTGCTGCTTTAGCTGCTTCAAACACACCAGTATGTCCAACCATATCAGGATTAGCAAAGTTTAATATTATCATATCATATTGATCTGAATCCAATCTTTTTAATAATTCATCAGTAACTTCATAAGCGCTCATTTCAGGTTTAAGGTCATAAGTTGCAACCTTTGGAGAAGATATTAATGCTCTATCTTCATCTTTATTAGGTTCTTCAACTCCACCATTAAAGAAAAAAGTTACATGAGCATATTTTTCAGTTTCAGCAATTCTCAATTGCTTTTTACCAAGGCTGCTTACATATTCTCCTAAAGTATTATTAAGATGCTCAGGTTTATAAGCAACTTCAACACCTTTTAATGTTGAGTCATATTCTGTTAAAGTTACAAAAGTTAAGTTTAAAGTTTCTCTTTCAAAACCATCAAATTCTTTATCATTTATAGCTCTTGTTAGCTCTCTAGCCCTATCAGGTCTAAAGTTAAAGAATATTACTGAGTCATTATTTTGTATTGTAGTTAGTGGTTTACCATCTTCAACTATAACAGTTGGAAGAACAAATTCATCTGTCTTATTATCATGATAAGATTTTTCTACAGCTTCTGATGCACTATTTGCAGTTTCACCTTTTCCAAGTACTATTGCATTGTATGCAAGTTGTACTCTTTCCCATCTATTATCTCTATCCATTGCATAGTATCTTCCAGACACAGTAGCTAATTTACCAACACCAATTTCTTTCATGTAATCTTCAATCTCTGTTACATATCCCTTTGCTGAACCTGGTGCCACATCTCTACCGTCTAAGAAAGCATGTACAAATACTTTTTTAACACCTTTTTGTTTAGCAAGCTTTAATAGACCTTTTAAATGTTCAATGTGTGAATGAACTCCACCAGGTGATAACAATCCAATTAAATGTAAAGTTGAATCATTATTTATTGCATTATCTGTTGCTTTAATTAAAGCTTCATTTTTGAATAATTCACCATCACTAATTGCTTTAGTTATTCTAGTAAGTGATTGATACACTACTCTTCCTGCACCAATGTTTAAATGTCCAACTTCTGAATTTCCCATTTGTCCATCTGGTAGTCCAACACTTAACCCACTAGCCCCTAAAGTTGTACTATAATAATGTGTAAATACATTATCTATGTTTGGTTTTTTAGCTGCCTTTACTGCATTTCCATCTACTTTATCAGTTAGCCCCAATCCATCTAAAATCATTAACATAACAGGTTTTTTAGCCATTTCAATTCCTCCATCTGCTTATAATTAATATATATTAACATACGAATCAAGAAAATATAATTAACCTTACTGATTCTATATGCTACTTTCAACTTTATAAATTATACTTAAAATTATTTACTCTATAGTATACTAAAGTTATACTATAAATTGTTAATACTTTACCAAATAGACCTCTATTAATTATTATATTTAAAGCCGAAGTGTATAGAATTTATATTAAATTTTTCACTTCGGCTATTATTTATTACAAATAAATTTTCTTATTTAATTCAAAGAAATATTCTATTAATATACTACTCCGCTCCAACATAAACTACTCCGCTACGACACAATTTTATTATTTTTTTAAAGCTATGTTTAGAAATTAACGATAGCAGCAAAATCAGCAGCTTTTAGGCTAGCTCCACCAACTAATGCTCCATCTATTTCTGGTTTTTCCATTTGAGCTTTTATTGTTCCAGGTTTAACTGATCCACCGTACTGAATTCTTACTTTATCAGCAACTTCCTGTCCGAAAACTCCAGCAACAGTTTTTCTTATAGCTCCTATTGTTTCATTAGCTTGTTCATCTGTAGCAGTTTTACCAGTTCCTATAGCCCAAATTGGTTCATAAGCTATTACAACTTTAGCTGCTTCATCAGCATTTAGACCAGCTAAATCTAACTTTATTTGTTTTCCTGTAACTTCATTAGTTACATTTGCTTCTCTTTCTTCAAGAGTTTCTCCGCAGCAAAGTATTGGAACTATTCCATGTGCAAATGCAGCTTTTACTTTTTTATTTAATGCTTCATCTGTTTCATTGAAATATTGTCTTCTTTCACTGTGTCCAAGTATTACATATTGTACCCCTAATTCTTGAAGTGCTTTTAGAGATATTTCTCCAGTAAAAGCTCCATTTTCTTCAAAATGAGCATTTTGTGCAGCTACTTTAACGTTTGTTCCTTTGACAGCTTTTACAACTGCTTCTAAAGCAATAGAAGTAGGTGCTACAACAACTTCTGCCTTTGCATCTTTAACAAGTGGTTTCAATTCTTCAACCAATTTTAAAGATTCACTAATTGTATTGTTTAATTTCCAGTTTCCAGCTATTATTGGTGTTCTACTCATTATAATTCACGCTCCGATTCTATATTATAAAATTAATATCTTATATTAATTTTTTGTTTTACACTCATTTGATTCTTCATGTATATTATACCATTTTCAGAAAATTTGTAAACATTACTAATAAATAATTATTATCACCTAGTGGCAAAATTTATAAATCCACAAGAATAGAAAAATATGTACAGTGTTTTTCTATTCTTATACCCTAAATTATTTATCATTAAGTGCAGCAATTCCAGGAAGTTCTTTTCCTTCTAAGAATTCAAGTGAAGCACCACCACCAGTTGAAATATGAGTCATTTTGTCTCCAAATCCTAATTGGTTAACAGCAGCAGCACTATCTCCACCACCTATAACGGTTGTAGCATCAGCTTCAGCCATAGCTTTAGCAACAGCTATTGTTCCTTTAGCAAAGTTTTCAAATTCAAATACTCCCATTGGTCCGTTCCAGATAACTGTTTTAGCTTCTTTAACAGCTGCAGCATATTCTCCAGCAGTTTTAGGTCCAATATCAAGACCCATATATCCTTCTGGGATATTAGCATCTTCAGTAGTTACAGGTTTAGTATCCGCACTAAATTCTGCTCCAACTACATTATCAATAGGAAGTAATAATTTTACGCCCTTAGCTTTAGCTTTTTCAATCATTTCTTTTGCATATTCAACTTTATCTTCTTCTACAAGAGATTTACCAATTGTATATCCTTGACCTTTTAAGAATGTATAAGCCATTCCTCCACCAATGATTAATGTATCAACTTTTTCAAGAAGATTATTTATAACATTGATTTTATCTGAAACTTTAGCTCCACCAAGAATAGCTACAAATGGTCTTACTGGATTTTCTACTGCTTCTCCTAAGAATTTTAATTCTTTTTGGATTAAGTATCCACATGCAGCAGTTTTAACGAATTGAGTTACACCAACTGTTGAGCAGTGAGCTCTATGAGCTGTACCAAAAGCATCATTTACATATACATCAGCAAGTGAAGCTAATTCTTTTGAGAAGTTTTCTTCATTCTTTCCTTCTTCTTTTCTGTATCTTGTATTTTGAAGAAGAACAACTTCTCCTTCTTTTAAGTTTTCAACAGCCTTTTTAGCATTTTCTCCTACAACAGTATCATCTGCTGCAAAAACAACTTCTTTTCCAAGTAATTCTGAAAGTCTTTTTGCAACTGGTGCAAGAGTTAACTTTGGATCTGGTCCTTTAGCTTTTCCAAGATGTGAGCAAAGAATAACCTTTCCGCCTTTTTCTATTAAATATTTTATAGTTGGAAGTGCACCATTAAGTCTATTTTCATCAGTTATAACTCCATCTTTTAATGGAACGTTAAAATCGCATCTTACTAATACTCTTTTACCTTTAACATCGATGTCTTCAATTGTCTTTTTATTATATGACATTTTATTTCACCTCATAAAAATTATTTTTTAAAAATACTATATCTATATGAATTAAGATCTTTATTTACCTATTTAGGTTAAAAAGGCCTAGCCTCATAGCCTTAACTACAAAACCAGACCTTATTAATTACTATGTTTACACTCTACAATATAAATTATTAACTTTTAAAACTATTTTGCAATTTTAGCAAAATATTCTAAAGTTCTTATTAACTGTGAAGTATATGACATTTCATTATCATACCAAGAAACAGTTTTAACTAATTGTGATCCATTAACATCTACAATTTTAGTTAAAGTTGCATCAAATAATGAACCATAAGCTATTCCAACAACATCTGCAGAAACTATTTCATCTTCAGTATATCCGAAAGATTCATTTGCAGCTTCTTTCATAGCAGCATTGATTTCTTCAACTGTAGTATTCTTTTTAAGAACTGAAACTAATTCAGTTATTGAACCAGTTGGAACTGGAACTCTTTGAGCATTTCCGTCTAATTTACCTTTTAATTCTGGAATAACTTGTGCAATAGCTTTAGCAGCACCAGTTGAATTAGGAATTATGCTAACAGCAGCAGCTCTAGCTCTTCTGAAATCACCTTTTTTGTGTGGGCCATCTAATGTATTTTGGTCATTAGTGTATGCATGGATTGTAGTCATAAATCCTTTTTCAATTCCAAATTTATCGTTTAATACTTTAGCCATTGGAGCTAAGCAGTTAGTTGTACATGATGCACCTGATATAACTGTTTCAGTTCCATCAAGATCATCATTGTTAACATTGAATACTACTGTCTTTAAGTCGTTTCCAGCAGGAGCTGAAATAACAACTTTTTTAGCGCCAGCTCTTACGTGAGCTTCAGCTTTTTCTTTCTTTGTGAAGAAACCAGTACATTCAAGAACAACATCTATTCCTAGTTCTCCCCATGGTAATTTTTCAGGATCTGCTTCAGCGAAAACTTTAACTTCTTTACCGTTAACAACGAAAGCTCCTTCTTTAACTTCAATTTCACCATTGAATCTACCTTGTGATGAATCATATTTAAATAAGTGTGCTAACATTTTTGCATCAGTTAAGTCGTTGATTGCAACAACCTCTAAACCAGGTACTTCAAGAATTCTTCTTAAAGCTAATCTTCCTATTCTTCCAAAACCGTTAATAGCTACTTTTGTCATTATTAACTACCTCCAAAATAAAATATTCTAAAATTATATGTAAATCTATAATTATTAGCAATTTATATATTAACAGAACATATTATTTGACAATTGTTATAAATAAATACCTTATTTATAATTTAACAAATAATTGTTCAGTAAATATCATTAATTATTCTTAACATTTCCATAGCAGTACTTTCATCAGTAATAAGTATATTTTTTTTATTATTAAGCTGAGTAGATACTATGGCATCAGCTTTTGACTTTCCTCCTGCTACAGCTATGAGATTTTCAAGATTTCTAATATCTTCAATTTTTAAGCCTATTGATGGTGTTGAGTGTACCACTTCGCCTTTTTTGTTAAAATAATAACCAAAAGCTTCTCCAACAGACCCTTTTTTTAATATGATATTAATTTCTTCTTCACTCAAACCTCGTCTTGCACTCATTTCATCAGCTCGACCTATTCCATAAATAACAACATCAGCTTTATGCAATATATCTATAACATTCTTAATGCTTTTTTCGTTAAGAATTGTGCTGAATGCTAAATCACTTAAATTTTCTGGAACATTTAAAAGTCTGTAATTTGCCCCCAATTTATTTGCTAGGCTTGCAGCAAGCGTATTTGCTTCTGTTTCTACCTTTCTCTCCATAGCCCCTCTTGCTGGAACAACTATGGTATTTTTAAAATATGGGATACGAGGTAAATTATCAATTACTTCTTTCACCGTAGCCCCACCAGTAACAGCTACTACTGTATTATCTTTAATAATTCCCCTTACATACTGTGCCGCAGTTCTTCCAAGCTCATTCATCACTGTATGATCTTCTTCTACATCTCCTGGCACAATTATAACTTTTTTAATTCTTAAGATTTGTCTTAGAGATTCTTCTATTTCACTTAGCCCTCTAAACTCATGTATAAAATCTTTAAGCTTATCAATTACTTCTTCACCTTCAACTGTAACAGACATTCCTGGAGTACTTATATTGATTAAATTTTGTTTCTTTAAAAAATTAATCTCTGTTCTAACTACTCTCTCTCCCATTTCTAAATGGTTCGCCAAAATTCTCCGTCCTACTGGCTGATTGTAATAAATTGCTCTAAGTATATTATATCTCTTTTCAAGCAAATCCATAAGCTCTGGAACAATTTTTTGCTGCAACTTTAAAATTTCCTGCAATTAAACCACTCCCCTGGCCTCATGATGTCCCAGTAACTCAATTCATGTCCCACTTACTATTATAGAATAAATGATCTAATTTTTAAATAGTATTTTGAAAAAAAGTCTAAATTATTTTGTTAAATCTCTGAAAATCTAAAATCTTTTTCTTTTACTGGATGATTTTATACTCATTTCATCTCTATATTTGGCTACAGTTCTTCTAGAAATTATCACACCACTATCCTTTAATATATTACATATATTCTGATCAGAAATTGGCTTTGATTTATCTTCTTTGTCAATTAAATCTTTAATATCATTCTTAATTTTTATTGTAGAAACATCTTCATCCCTATCATTTCCTATAGAAGTTGTAAATAAGTCCTTAATTTTTATTATTCCTCTATCTGTATTTAAATATTTTCCCTTAATTGCCCTACTAATAGTGGATTCATGCATATTTATTCTTTCAGAGATATCTTTTAAAGTCATAGGCTTCAAATAATTATTCTTATTTAGAAAATACATTTTCTGTATATCAAGAATTTGCTCAATAACTTTATATATAGTATTTCTTCTCATATCTATACTTTTAATGAGAAAAGTAGCACCATTAAGCTTTTCTTTAACGTATTTTTTTGCATCTTCATCTTTAGAATCATTTAGAATATTCATATACAAATTATTAATAGATATCTTAGGAATAAAATTATCATTCATCACAATATAGAGTTTATCTTCAATTTGTTTTATATAAGCATCTGGTACAATATATTCAGTTTCGTCTCCAGTATAGAAACCTCTTGATGGTTTAGGCTCAAATGATTTTATTATATCACCATAATCTTGAGCTTCTTGATTTGTTATACATAAATCCTTTGCGATTTTAGTATACCTATTCTCAGCAATATCTTCTAAATACTTGTCTATTATTTCTTCAAGATTATCATCAAGTATGCCTTTGTTCAGTGCTTGTATTTTTAAACACTCTTTCAAGTCCCTGGCTGCAATTCCAACTGGTTCTAGTTCTTGTAATATATCTAAAGCTTTATAAATAAATTTCTTGTCTATCTTTAAATTTTGGGATAATTCATCTACATCTTCTGTAAAATATCCTAAACTATTTATACACTCTATCATATACAAGCATATAGATTCCATGTAATCATTTTCAACCATATCTAAAAGTTGCTCTTTTAAATAATCCTTTAATGATCTTTTCTCTGATATAAAATTAAATGGTGATACACGCTCGTCATCTCTTGAAATTTCTTTACTATTGTAATTATCAGATTCTAAGTACTTTGATAATTTAGTATAATCAATTTCCTCATTATTTTCTTGCATAACTTCGGAAGGCTCAACATCTACTACAGGATTTTCCTGAACTTCTTTGTTAACATAGTCTAATAGTTCATAGTTAGACATTTGTAAAAGTTTTACAGACAATTGCATCTGTTGAGTCATTACAAGTTTTTGCTGCTGTGCTAAATTTAAATTAAAATCTAAATTCATACTATCACCCAAATCCAATTAATTATTTTTATACTATATTACGATTATATCACATTTAATTTCATCTACAAATACACTATATTTTTATAGACATACTTCTAATATTTATTATTGTAAAAGCTTGTAGTTTTATCTATATATACCTTTGTTATCCACTGTATTTTGCTATTTTATCCATATTCATATCTAATTAACAGCATTAATTATATGCTTAGAAAGTGGATCTTTTAAAGCTAATAAGTATTCATTAAATTTGATAACCATTTTATTTAATTATTAAAAATTAAATTTTAATAGAATAGTTAAAAAGCTGTCTCTCAATGCATATAGATGCATTGAGAGACAGCCCTTTCCGTTTATATTATGTTAATCTAAGGCATCTTCAAATAAATAACTAGTCAGTATACTAGTCTATTTTGAATTATACTACGTTAACAGAACCTTCTGATAGCACCACTATCATCAGAACCTGTTTCCTTGTATATTTCAAAATATACGTCGCATCTTTCACTTGTTATTTATTTTCACATGCCTAAGTATATATTTAATACTTCTCAATGAAAAATATTCCACAGGCATGAGCACCAGAATGTGCCCCAACAACACATCCTACTTCACATTCTATAAAATTATTATTATTATCTTCTAGATTTAACCTTAAATTAGATCTTATCTCTTCTTCATCAATATGAAGCAATATAGCTGTGTCCTTTTCATTAAATCCTCTTCTATTAGTATATTCTAAAACAGTCTTTATAGCCTTTTTAGTTCCCCTAACCTTATTCATCACAGACATTTCTCCATCTTTGACTTCAAGTATAAGTTTTATCCCCAAAATATTTCCTATAGTCCCTGCCGCATGAGATAATCTTCCACCCTTCACAAGGTTGTCAAGACTATTGAATATTAATGCACTTTTAACATGAGGAATAGTTTCTTCAATCTGCATCCTTATTTCCTGAAGACTAAGACCTTCTTCTTTAAGCCTACATGCTTTAAGTACAAGTACTCCAAGTCCTGAAGTAACATTCAAGGTGTCAATAACTACTACATCCTCTTTATTATCCAGCATATCTCTAGCCATACAAGCTGATTGATATGTACCACTCATTTTTGAAGACATGTTTAACACTAGTATTTTATATCCTTTTGATAAATACTTTTGAAAACATTCAAAATATCTTTGAGGATTAACCTGTGAAGTCGTTGGAAACTTTGTTTCAGTCTCCATAAGTTCTAAAAGTTTAGAGATTTTTAGGTCTATACCATCCTCATATGATTTATCACCAATATTCACTATGAGAGGCAGTACCTCTATATCATATTTTTTTATTACATTCTCGGACAAATCTGCAGTACTTACAGTTATAATTTTAATCTTATTCATTAAAACTTCTCCCTGATTAGGCATCTATAAACAACTAGTCCATATACTAGTTTATTTCCTTTTAGATACCCTTATTTCATATTTTCAAAACCAATTTGTCTTATTCCCTCATAAGCAACTATAGCTACTGTATTAGAGAGATTAAGCGATCTCAAACTAGTCTTTACCATAGGAACTCTTATACATCTTTGTGGGTCACTATCTCTTATTTCATCAGGAAGTCCACAGGATTCTCTTCCAAAGACAATAAAATCACCCTGTTTATATTTTGCATCGTCATAATAATTTTTACCCTTAGTAGTTGAAAAATAAAAAGTTGAATCTTTATACTTTTTTCTTAATTCATCAAAGGATTCATATAATTGAATATCTAAGTCCTTCCAATAATCAAGACCAGCTCTCTTAAGATGTTTTTCATCCAAACTAAATCCAAGAGGTTTTATTAAATGTAGTTTACTATTTGTAAGAACACAAGTTCTTGCTATATTTCCAGTATTTTGAGGTATTTCTGGCTCAAATAGAACTATATTTAAATTTTCCTTTCCCAAAATCATTTTATTTCCCCCATTTGCATATATAATAAATATTAATAATAAGCCAAAATTTATATTAACTCATAATATAATATTAGTAAAGTATCTATTATTCTTTATTCTAGATAATAAATTTAAAGCACAAATTTTTCTATTACCTTTGCTACTCCTGCATTATTATTTGTATCTGTTACATAATTTGCAATCTTTTTTACGCCATCAGTTGCATTTCCCATAGCAACACCCATACCAGCGTAATCTATCATGGATAGGTCATTTTCATTATCTCCAATGCAAATTATTTCTTCTCTTGATATGTTATAGAAATCTGCTAAAACTTTTACTGCCCTTCCCTTTGCTACACCTTTAATCATTATCTCTATATTATCTCTATTTGAACTTACAACTTCATATTCTCCAACTTTCAATATTTCCTCTCTTGCCTTATCTAAACTTTCATAATCATCACTGATACAAATACATTTTAAAATATTGTCTCCTTGCTCCTCAATAACTTTATTTATATCTTTTGTAGTAATTAACTTTATTTTATTCTTGTCAGGTAATATTTTATTCATTGCAGCATAGGTATTGTCTTTAGAAAATTCAGATTCTGTAAATACAGAATCATATTTATTATAATATACATTGAAATCATATTTATCAATTATACTCTGTATTTTTTTACATTTATCTACCCCTAGGGAAAGCTCATAAATAACATCATCTCTGTCCTTTTCCCTTATATATGCACCATTAGATGCTATAACAGGTGCCTTCACTCCAATTAGTTCAGCATAATATCTAGCAGAAGCAAAAAGTCTTCCTGTACATACTGCTATCTTAACTCCTTTTTCACTGGCCATTTTTAAAGCATTTAAGTTTTCTTCACTTACCTCTTTTTTATCATTTAAAAGAGTTCCATCCATATCAATACAAATTAATTTATAATTCATTATCTCATCTCCCCATAATCAAGGCATATTTCACTGATCATTTCTTCTCATATACCTAAAATGCAAACTATCTTTTTCAGAAAAATTATACCTTTATATTATACATTAATGCTGAAATTAATTCACCTTAATAAACCGTATTTCATTACATATTTATAGTAATAATTATTAATTAGTAATTGTTACTTGAAAAAACATCTAACAAAGTTTATACTATCATAAATGAACTTGTCTATAAACCAATTAATAATTTTCAAGCTAAAGCATGTGAAAATAAATAGTAAGTCAAAGATGCGACGAATATTTTGAATCCAACAAGGAAGCAGGTTCCAAGGATAGTGGGCTATCTGAGGGTTCTGCTGACGCAGTAGGATTCAAAATAGGCTAGCATACTGACTAGTTATTTATTTGAATATGCCTAAAGTAAAATATAGGAGGCATAAACATGAAAGATAAGCATTTAAAGATTGTGGTATCAGGAGATATTTGCATAAATCTCTTACAATGGAAAACAAACAATAGTGCTGCAGGTGTTAGTTGGCAATCTTATCCATATGTGCATAGCAGTCATAAACCTGGTGAAGCTCTACTTTTATCACAGCTTATAAGTTCAACTACAAACTTACCTGTAATATCACCTGAAGTAAAAGATATAAATGGTCCTCTGCCAGAAGGACTACTACATTCAACTTCTGAATTAGGACTTTTTTCTTTGTCTGGCAATAAAAAAGATAAAGATAAGGTATATCGCATAAAGAATTTTTTAGGTTATACAGGCCCCTTGTCAGGAGTTTCTGAATTGCTACCAATCGTAAATGACGATGAAAATGCCGATTTAGTTATATTGGATGATGAAGATAATGGTTTTAATGCCAACGAAGATTTTTGGCCTTTAGCCTTAAAAACAAAGGGTAAAGCCCCTATAGTTGTATATAAAATGAATAATCCTATAGGTTCTAATAGTCTTTGGCAGCACCTGGAACAATTTCACATAGAAAACACTATAGTAGTTATAAATGCAGATGATTTACGTTCAAAGGGTGTTAATATAAGTAAGAGTCTTTCCTGGGAAAGAACGTCTCTTGATTTTATTTGGCAGCTTAACAATAATCCAAGTCTCGCTTTTCTTGCCAAATGTCATCATCTTATAGTGCCTTTTGGGCTTGAAGGAGCTATACACTATAGAAACGATGGAACTAATGAATCTAGACTTTACTTTCTTACCAATGAATTTGAAGGCGATTTTATTAAAGACGGTCAAGGTACTATGTATGGACTCTTATCCTGTTTTGTATCAGGCCTAGTTCATAACATTGTCTTTGGACTACTTAATAATGAAGATATAAGTGAATCCATAAGTGAAGGTATCCGAGAAGGAATCGTGTACGCTCAGAAGTATTTTATTCATGGTTTTGGTAAAAATGCAAAGGATGATATTTGTAAATATTCTGAAATATTTATTGAAGGTGAAAATGACTTCATATATAAGGAACAAATACAAGATACTGTAATACGCAATTCTAATAATCCTAATTGCCGTGCCTGTTGGTACATCATCAAGGATAAAAGTTCTACTAATCTAGCAGAGATAGCTTATGATGTAGTTAAAAACGGGGAGGAAAGTGCTTTAAAATTTATACCTATAGCTCGATTTGGAAATCTTAAAACTGTGGATAGAACAGAAATTGAAAGTTACAGAAGTATTAAAAACCTTATGTTAGAATATATAGGAACTAAAAATACCTCTAGACCTCTATCCATTGCCGTATTTGGAACTCCTGGGTCTGGAAAATCTTTTGGTGTAACTGAAGTAGCTTCTACAATTGCTCCAGGTTTAATTGAAAAGATAAACTTTAATCTATCTCAATTACAAACACTAGAAGATTTAAACAATGCTTTTCACAAGGTCAGAGATCTATCTTTACAGGGCAAAATGCCACTAGTATTTTTTGATGAATTTGATTCTAACTTTGGGTCAAAATTAGGCTGGCTAAAATATTTTCTAGCTCCTATGCAAGATGGAGTATTTAGAGAAGGCGATTCCATTCATCCTATTGGAAAGGCTATATTTGTATTTGCAGGTGGAACAAGCACTACCTTTGAGCAATTCTGTGGAGAAGGAATTGAAGATCCATCTGAACAAAAACATTTTACAAGTGAATTTCAAAATTCCAAAGGACCAGATTTTATAAGTCGTTTAAGAGGATATGTAAATATTTTAGGACCTAATCAAACAGATGAAAATTGGGATCAATTATTTATCGTCCGCAGAGCTATGTTATTACGTTCATTACTTGAACGTAAAGTTCCTCATTTAATAAATGAAAAAGGTGAGGCCCAAATAGACAACGGAGTATTAAGAGCTATGCTTAAGGTAGCAAGATATAAGCATGAATCACGATCTATGGAAGCTATACTTGAAATGAGTATGCTAAACACTGCACAGAAATGGGAACAATCCCTTTTGCCTTCAAAGGAACAGCTTAAACTCCATGTAGATGAAGAGCAGTTCTCAAGACATTTAATGCAGGATGCATTTTTCAGTGAACAGATTGAAAAACTTGCAATGAATATTTATAAAAAACATCAAATGCTTAAAACTAACAGTGAATATAAAGATTTTACAAAACTATGGCATAGTCTTGACGAAGATGTAAAAAACTCTAGTATAGATCAAATAAGGCATATACCTGATGCCCTGCACAGAGTCAATTATGATATAGTTTCTGTTAAAGAAAAAGTAAGTGCCATTAAATTTACAGCAAAAGAATTAAATACTTTGGCCTCCTATGAGCACAAGCGTTGGTGTCTTCAAAAGAAAGAGGCAGGTTGGACCTATGCTGAAACTAAAAATTCAGAAGAAAAGACCCATCCTTCCCTTGTGGCTTGGGATATGCTTCCTGAAGATAGGAAGAAGAGAGTAATTGAAACCGTTAAGTTTTGGCCAGAAATATTAGCAGATGCATACTTCAAAATAGAACGATTAAAATCCTTATGTTATTGTGAAGTTCACGGTTTACTTGATTAGCTTTAAAAATAAAATGAGTAGCACTAAGCTACTCATTTTATTTTTAAAGATCTTTATTCTATTCTTCAAAGTATGAAAAGTTACATGGCTGACCTTCACAATTTATTACAATTTCATCATCTTCAGCTACAAATATTTTTTCATCATCTAAAAGATTTTTATTTAATTTAACATCCTTATTAACATTTTTATTATCCATAATACATACCTCCTAAAATAGTGAACTTCTATATTTAACCCGTTCATTATAAGATTAATATTTAATATCAATTAATAATTATTATTGTTTATACTTTTATTATAATACTTTATTTCTATTTTGCAATAGTTTTTTTAATTTATCTTTTCAATAGAATTTTTAGGAACACATATTTGAGTCTTTTTCTTAAGAAATGATTTTTTAGGATTATGTAAATATATATCTGCATACATATCATTAACGCTTGAAATAATTAAACCGTAACCTTTTAATTCATAAACATTATACTGGTTTGCTTCTATAAGTTTAGCATCATCTTTATATAAACTATCTTCAACTATTTCTGTTGATTTACTATCATATTGTTGCATAGAATCATTGAAATTAATTATATAACTTTTAGTATTATTATCGAAAATTTCTTTTACATATATTTTATCATTAGATTTGTATATGGGACTAATAGTATCTGTACTCAAAATTTCATTTTCAGGTTGGTAGACTTTTACGCCAAAATTCCAAATTAAAGATGGTAAAACAAATGTCATTAAAAAAATTATTATACATCCCAGTGAAATATCTACTAGCACAAATTGAGATATTTTAGTATATTTATACTTAGTACTATATTTTTTCTTATTTAATTTATTAAATTGACAACTATATAAAAAAATAATTGGTATTAGAAATAAAACTGATATATACATAAAAGTAACCATATATAATCTCCTTATTTTAATATTTAGAAATTTAAAACAACATAGTATTAATTTTAACTTATTTAGAAAGATAAATAAACAGAATTACATAAATCTTATGGTTTCTAAAAACAAAAAACTTAAGGCTTCCAGTAAACTTACTGGAAGCCTTATAAATTCTACTTGGTGCGGATAACAGGATTCGAACCTGCATGGTTTCCCACTAATACCTGAAACTAGCGCGTCTGCCAATTCCGCCATACCCGCATAACTAAGGAATTCACACCTTATATTTTTTTACTAATTCAAACTAGAACTAAAATAATTTATATATCCATTATACTACAATAATGTAAATAATCAAATTTTCATTTTATCCTTAATTAGATTACAAATTTTTATGATAATAGTCTTTATAAGAAAACAAAAGCAAGTACTTTACTTGCTTTCATTATACATACTTATATACCTATAATCTTTTTCGCTAACTTTTATATCCTTTTGTCATCTGAAATAAGTTTAGTATTAAGATAATCTTCTATAATATTTTTAACTTCAGTTCTGCTTAAATCAGTTTCTTTAATAATTTCGCTTACTAGTTTTCCTTCTTTAAATTTTGTAATTATGCCGTTTCTTACTTCCTCAGTTAAAATTTCTCCCTGTTTTACCATAGTATCTCCTCCTTTTAGAATTTAATTTTTTATATCATATTATTAATTAACGATAATTGTATCATACTTTATTAAATTTGATAAGATTTTTATTGCGAAATTATTAATTAATCTATGAAATTTATTATAAATTAATAATTTTTCAAACAAAAATATGCTGAATATATACATAATATAAATGCATATATTCAGCATAATAATTAAAAATCATCCTAAATTTATTATTTCTTAGTACCTCTTCTTATCACTTGATTAACAGCATTGTATGTGTCATTTGCTATCATTTCCTGTGATACCATAGTTCCATTTTGAAAGGTCTGTAAAAACACCTTTACCTTATGTCCTGTTGAAGGATTTTGATCAATCCTTGTAGTTCCTGCTGGTAATGTAGAATCATTAATATAAGAGACACTTGGTTTTATTTCTTGATAAACATCATTTACAACTTTATAAGTTTTATTAGTTAAACTATTGTTAGAATATATATTAAAAGTTTCTGTTCCATTATTTGAACTTCCTTCAATATATATTGGAAAATCTAAAGTATTTTTAAATTGATAATCTAAATTCCCGTAGTCTACCGTTGCGTCAAATCCCAGCGGCACATAAGCTGAAGGAATAGTGTGATGCAATCTTTCAGTTGATTTTATTCCAGACTGTAATACTGCATTATAAAGCGTAGTAGAAACTTGGCATATACCTCCTCCAAGTCCCATTCCAGTACTGTATCCTATATCTACCGGTGCAGATTGATAGCCTTTTGCCGCTGTTCTCTCTCCTACAACACCATTAAAACTAAAGGATTCTCCTGGCATAAGACAGAGACCACTTATAGCCCTTGTAGCAAGCTGAATATTAACAACTCTTCCCGCACTTGATCTAGATCCAAACTCTGTGCTAAATGTAGATATTAATGTATTAACACTTTGAAGTTTATCCTTGGTTTTACTTGCCTTCACAGTTTCTACATCTGCCTGTACATTTGTATCTGATCCAACAGTTCCATCTATAGCTCCTGTTATCTTGTTTTTAAGTTCCTCATCCTTTAGCTTAAATCCATCTGAATCAGATGAAACTTGAAAACCTGAACCTGACTTTGTAATAATAGCATTTACAGGATCTTTATTTACATCCTTCTTTATAGTATCTACAAAATCATCTAAAGGCTTTTTATTATAGGTAAAAGCAAGTTTATAATCCTTTTTAACCGGTTTTTTTATAATATTATATTTACCATAAGTCCCAAGGTTTTTTCCATAATCAAAAGCTTCTTTTACAACTTTATCTGTATTATATTGTGCATCTAATTTAGAATAAGTTATACTATAATTTTTATCTCTAGCTTGTACATTTACTTTCTTATCTCCAACTACAGCTTGATATTTATCTGAAACCATTTTCTTAGCTTCAACTACAGTCTTTCCAGAAACATCTATATTCCCAATCTTTACTCCTGGATAAATAATATTGTCGAAACTTTTAACTTTTGAATAAATATTATATGCTGGTATAGAAATACCTAAAATTACTATAATAGCGCATACAACGCCTATAATAATTATATTTTTTTTCTTCATAAGTAATCTCCTCTCCTAATTATATGCTATTATTATACTACAAAATATTAGCCATATATATAATTTGCTTTATATATAAAATATTAAATTTTTCTTACATATAGAATAAGTATTGGATTTTATCTTAGGCACATTCAAATAAATAACTAGTCAGTATGCTAGTCTATTTTGAATTCCACCGCGTCAACAGAACCCTAAGATAGCTCACTATCTTAGGAACCTATTTCCTTGTTGACTTCAAAATATACGTCGCATCTTTGTCTTGTTATTTATTTTCATATGCCTTAAACTAAATTCCATATATTAAAGTTCAAAAAATTTATATATTATGATAAAATCATGAGAAAGGAAGTGATATTATGCATAATTTAGAAAAAATAAAATATTATCTTAGTAATATTCTTGCAATAGCTAGTCCTAGTGGATTTACTTCTAATATAATGGACTATATAAAAGAAGAATTACATTTATTGAATGTATTTTATTATACAACAAACAAAGGTTCTGTTGTTGTAAAAATAGATGGTGAGAATAAAGATTATATAAAAACATTCTCCTGCCATGTAGATACTTTAGGTGCTATGGTAAAAGAAATCAAATGTTCAGGAACTTTATCTCTATCTCCTATAGGTGGATTTATGATGAATTCAATAGAAGGTGAAAACTGTACAATTGAAACTATAGAAGATAAGAACTTTAGTGGTACCATTCAAACTATAAAACCATCAATACATATTCATGATGATGCAAGAGATTTAAAAAGACAACCGTCAAATATGGAAGTAGTTCTAGATGAAAAGATTAATTCAAAGGAAGATGTAGAAAAATTAGGAATATCCGTAGGTGACTTTATAACCTTTGATCCCAGAACAAAATTTACCAATAATGGATTTATAAAGAGCAGACATCTTGACGACAAGGCAAGTACTGCTATATTTCTTTATGCAATTAAACACATTTCTGAAAACAATGTAAAGCTTCCTTATACAGTTAATTTTTTATTTACTAATTATGAAGAAGTTGGACACGGTGGTTCTTCTATTCCTGAAGGCACAAAAGAATTCATTGCTGTTGATATGGGGGCTCCTGGAACTGGACAAAATTCCTCTGAATACAGTGTTTGTATTTGTGCAAAGGACTCTTCTGGGCCTTATGATTTAGAATTAAGAAAACGCCTTACAAATATATGTAAAGTTAAAAATATATCCTATAAAACAGACATATATCCTCATTATGGTTCTGATGCTTCATCTGCTTTAAGAGCTGGATGGGATGTAAAAACCGCCTTAATAGGTACTGGTGTGTATGCCTCTCATGGATATGAAAGAACACATATGGATGGAATAATATCTACTTTGAATTTAATAGTAAACTACTGCATGGAAAATTAGTTTAGTTGTGAATAATCACCTACAAATTAAAATATCATTTTTAGTTTTTAAAGTATATTTTTATAAGAGGTTAAGAGAATATGTTAAAATAGAATAAAAGGTTTGTCTCTAATACACATTAATGCATTTTGAGACAAACCTTTTTACTTTCAAATTATCAGATTCCATATTTTTGAATCTTCAATCTCTCTTATAATAATCTATACATCATATTGTAATTACTGTTGATTTCTATTGAATCTCCTATATCTTTCCTTAAATTTCACAATATTCTTTAATAATACATTAATAATATAAGGATCAAAGTGCTTACCTGAATCTTCAATTATAATATCTAAGGATTCTTGAAAAGAAAAAGCTCTCTTATAAGGTCTTTTGCTAGTTAATGCATCCAGTACATCTGCTACAGCCACTATTCTTGCACTAAGTGGAATTTCTTCACCTTGTTTTCCATAGGGATAGCCTGTCCCATTCCACCATTCATGATGTCCCTCAGCTATTTCAATTCCCATAGCAAATATACTTCTTCCTCTTTTCTTTAGATTCTCATCTGCCATTCTTAAAACTTTTCCACCATAAGTAGTATGAGTTTTCATTATTTCAAATTCTTCTTTAGTTAATTTTCCTGGTTTTAACAATATGTCATCTCTTATAGCTACTTTTCCTATATCATGAAGAGGACTAAACCTCTCTATAGCATTTATATAAGTCATATCAATTACATCTTTGTATTTATTCTCTTTTGATAAATATTCAGCTAACATCCTAGAATAGATTTTCATCCTATTTAAATGTTCTCCAGTTTCTGGATCTCTTTCTTCAGTTAGTACTGCTAATGCTAAAGTAGAACTTATCACCATATCTTCAATAAAAATATCTTCTTCAAGACTTAACATAATACTGTTAGCAACAATTTTAAGAAATTCTACATGTTCTTTTTTATAAACATTCTTCTTACTACTAGAAAAAAATATTATTCCTATAGGTTTATCATTATTTATTAATGGAAAGGTTATAGATGATTTTATGCCTTCTTCTAATAATATCTTATTGTATTCACGCATTTTTTTCCCTTTAACATATTCATCTAAATCATTTATAAGTCTCGCTTTCTTACTCTTTAATACGTCACCCAAGCTTGTACTTGAAATTTCTGCTTTTAATCCTAACATTCTCTTAGCCAGATCTTTATGTTCCTTTGCTGCTGAAACATAAGACGCTTTTATTATTTCTCCATCATCCTCAATAAGTGCTACACCAATATAGGTATAAGGCACATATTCTAAAAAGGAATTAAAAATTCTATCCAATATATTTCTAAAAGGTACATTTTTGCTTAAATCTTCAATTATATTAATTAAACTTTTCAATTTATTGAATACAGTCTGTACTTCATAAAATATAGGTTTTAGTTCCTCTCCCTTAAATTTAGGAGTAGCTGTGCTAATATCATTAATTCCTATTTGTGTCATTCCTCTATAAAATTGATTCATAGGCAAAAATAAATTTATATATGTATTTATCATAAATATACCTAATAGTATCAATATTAATATACCAATACCTGTTAAAATATTTACATATACTTGCGTTTGATTACTATTATATATTTGTATTATACTTGTTATCTTATCATTTTGATTTAAAAGAGTTTGATTGTTTTCGTTAATATATCTAGTTGATTTCAACAAATCTGTTAAAGTATTTTTATTAGTTAAAATTATGTTTATATTATAATTATATTGAGACCAAATTTTATCATGCTGCTGAAAAATTTTATTTAATTCATCATTAGATATTCCCTTAAAACTTACTTTTTTATTATTGTATGTTATATATCCATGCTTTATAGAATTATACTGCTTCTGATAAGCATCTCTTGATTGTTGAAGCTCTTTTAATGTTGAATTCATCTTATTTTGTAATGTATTTTTTGATTCACCATTACCATTATATACTTTTAGCACTGAATCTATTTCAAAAATTCTATTAGCATCCTTTGCTAAAACTTGAGTTAATGTACTTTGATTCGCTAATGAATTTGTAAGAATAGTACCTTGATGACTTCTATATATATTAAGAATTAACAATGAAAAAAAGGCAATAATCAACAAAGTAAATAATGTAACGATTATTGCCAATTGCTCTCTATAAAGATTAATAATAGATTTATTTTTATTTCTATACATTCCTATACTCCTATATCTGTTATATTAACCGGCTTATACTACTAAGGCAATTATAAATTGAACATGTGACAATCACCTTTTACCAGCCTCCTGAAGAGCCACCTCCTCCAGAGTCACCACCGCCGAAACCACCAAAACCGCCTCCGCCAGAAGAACCGCCGCTGGAACCACCAAATCCTCCTCCGCTTCCGAAGCCGCCAATACCTCCAAACCCGCTTCCTCCACCAAAGCCACTTCCGTCTCTTGGTCCTTTTCTAAATTTACTTATAATAATTATTATAATTATTATAACTATCAAAGCAGCTGGTATATAATCACTTATTTCATTAATAGAATTGCCATTACTCTCATTAATATTTATATTTGAATTCTTCTCTAAAGTTACATTATAATATTTTGCTATGTCATCTGCAAACATAGAATAGGAATTTTTTATTCCGCCATTGAAGTCTCCTGATTTAAATTTAGGAGCTGCAACAGAATCCATAACCCTTGCAGAGTAAATGTCGGTTATTGTACCTTCAAGTCCCTTTCCAACTTCTACTCTCCATTTCTTGTCATTTAGAGAAATTAGTATAAGTAATCCATTGTTTTTATCCTTTTCACCTATACCCCAATTTCTAAAAAGTTCATTTGCATATCCTTCTATGTCTCTGCCATCTAAGGATTTAATTATAACAACTACTGATTGAGCACCAGTCTTTTTTTCAAGTTCATTTCCCACAGATACAATATATTGCTTTGTACTCTCATCCATGGTTCCTGCATAATCATTTACGTATTTAAGGTTAGTAGGAGCAGGAATTTGTGGCTGTGATTTTACACTGCAAACAGGTATAATAACCAACAATATTAATGCTATTAATATTACGCATATTCTATTACCTTTAATTTTATTCATAATAATACCTACTTAGTAAAATCAACTTTAGGTACTTGTTTAGCCCCTTGGTCGGCCCTATAATAAGGTTTAGAATTAAATCCAAAAATTCTAGCTATAATATTAGTAGGAAATTTCACTATAGATGTATTATAATTATTAACAGCATTATTGTAGTCTTGTCTTGCTACTGAAATTCTATTTTCACTGCCTTCAAGAGCTACTGATAAATCTCTAAAATTTTGATTAGATTTTAAGTCTGGATAATTTTCTACTATTACTAAAAGTCTTGAGAGTGATTGTGAAAGTTCACTATCCGCTTGGGCCTTCTCTTGTATTCCCTGAGCACCACCAAGCTTTGCCCTGGCATTAGCAATACTCGTAAATATATCTTTTTCCTGTGACGCATACCCCTTTACTGTGGATACAAGATTAGGAATTAAATCGGATCTTCTCTGAAGCTGAGTGTCTATATTTGATGATGAACTACTCACCTTTTGATCTAATGTTGCTATAGAATTATAACTACTGGTAATTGGTATTATAATAATTAATGCTATTACTATGATAACTATTATGGTTTTTAACGTTTTGCTCATAATATTCCTCCCCTGCTATATTTAAATATTAAAATAAACTTCCATTATATCCCCAGTCATCAATCTCATGAAAAATTACATATATACTTTCTCCATCAATGCTAAGTTCATCTTTTAGTAATTTACAAATAGCCCCAGTAAGTTCTTCCTTACTCTCTCTACTTACCCTTCCACATATTTGCACTTCTACTACAGCAGCTTTTTCCTTTTTTTCCCCTCTAAAGTATAGTGTCTTATCGTCACTAAATCCTACAAATAACCATTCTTCACCTTTGCCAGGTAAAATACTTATAAGCTTCCCTAACTTTTCCTTTATAATATCTTTCTTTTCCTCTGTAAGTTTCATTGTTAAATTTGAATTAATATAAGGCATAATAACACTCCTTAACAAGTTTATATTAGAATCCTATCACTCTTGTTTATTTTTAGATTCTCTGCTTAAATTATACCATGATATTAATAAAATTACATTTACTTATTAATTTTATAACATTTATATGTATAATTTTTATCAAAGAATTTATCTTCTGAAAATTATATGTTAATAAAATCACTTAAATGAATTAGACATTTTATTTAATTTCTTAAGAACTGTCTTGTATCCCTCTTTTATAAATTCATTACTTACTAATTGATGATAAGTAACTCCATCATCCACGT
>NZ_BAEV01000039.1 GCF_000246895.1 Clostridium arbusti SL206
ACACGTAGTATATACTACCTAACAATGAATTTGTTCCGATTTTCATATCCAATACCGTAACTACACCAAGGAATAATCAATCTAATAATTCTAATACTTATTATATTGATATTTCTGAAAATTTTAAAACTAAAGAGGAAAATAAAAAACTTTCAAATAGAGAAATAACAAATACAAATGATAGTAAAGAACAAAAACCTTATCCATTTATGGATGAAAAAAAAATTGATAAGTACCCAAATATAATAATATGTTCCAATTCATACCAAAGTGATTTTCTACGACAGTACATAGAGAAGTCTTTAGATAGATATCACAATTTTGCTAGTTCACCAATTAAGGTATGTGAAAATAAATAGCAGGTCAAAGATATTAGTATACTGAGTAGTTATTTATTTTCCATACCTAAGGGAAAGTTTTTAAGGAGGAATAAATGTGCAAAAGGGATATGTATCAATAGTTTTGCATAGTCATATGCCTTTTATAAGGCATCCAGAAATTGTAGATCCACTTGAAGAAAAGTGGCTATTTGAGGCTATGAGTGAGTGTTATATACCTTTAATTCAAGTTTATGATGGATTGATCAAAGATAAAATAAAGTTTAAGATTACAATGTCTATAACTCCTCCACTTATGTCTATGCTACAGGATAAGTACCTTAGTGAAAGATATATTGAGTATTTAAATAAGTCTATAGAACTTACAGAAAAAGAATTAGTGAGAACAAAAAATGATAAGGAATTAAATGATTTAGCTAAGTTTTACAACGAAAGATTTAATGGGTTAATGAATACTTATAAAGAATACGATTGCAATTTAATGAATGCATTCAAAAAATTTGATAGACTAGGTTGTTTAGAGGTAATAACTTGTTCGGCTACCCATGCATTACTTCCATTGATTTCAATAAATCCTGAAGCTGTGAGGGCACAGTTAGCAACTGGTATCCAGTCTTATATTGATAGCATGGGACATGCTCCAAATGGTATATGGCTTCCAGAGTGTGCTTACAGCGATTCACTTGATTCGGTGCTTAAAGAGTTAAATATAAAATATTTTATTTCAGAAGGCAAAGCCGTGTTATATGCTAATCCAAAGCCTATATATGGTACAGCAACACCAATAGCAACACCAAATGGTGTATGTGCTTTTGGAAGAGATATGGATTCTTCATATCAGGTTTGGAGCGATTTTATTGGATATCCTGGAGATGCAAACTACAGAGAATTTTACAGAGATATAGGATTTGAATTGCCTATGGAATATATTAAGCCATATGTAAATGCAGCTGGTATAAGATTAGATACTGGAGTAAAATATTATAAGATAACAGGAAAAACTGAAAAAAAAGAATATTATAATAGAAAAAGAGCTATGGAAAAAGTAAGAGAACATGCAGCACATTTTGCTAGATGTAGGCAAGAACAAATTAGTAAATTAAGTGAGCACATGGATAAACCACCTATAATAACTTGTCCTTATGATACGGAACTCTTTGGACATTGGTGGTTTGAAGGGCCTGATTTTATAGATGCATTTATAAGAGAAGGGTCAAAAGAAGAGTACTGTTATGATTTTATAACTCCATCTGAATATCTAATAAATAATCCTAAAGTTCAGTGTTGTAGTCCTAATCCTTCAAGTTGGGGAGAAAATAGTGATTATTCAGTATGGATAAATAGTTCAAATCAGTGGATATATAGGGATTTGCATAGATGTGAAGAAATAATGATAAGGCTTGCAAACACCTATAAGAATCCTAATGAATTGCAAGCTAGAACTTTGAATCAAGCTGCTAGGGAGCTAATGTTAGCAGAATCTTCTGATTGGCCTTTTATTATAAAGAATAATACTACCGTAGAATACGCCACTAAAAGGATTAATACTCATGTGGAAAGATTCACTAGATTATATGATAGTATAAGCAAAGATGCTATTGATGTAAAATTTTTATCTAAAATAGAACTTCTAGATAATATATTTCCAAATATAAATTATAAAATTTATGAAACATAAAAAATAGTGCCTTAGGCACTATTTTTTTATGAAGATTATTAATTTTTAGTTTTAGCTACTTCAATATTAACTCTTCTATCATTGAATTTCTTACCACTAGTGTTTTGAAGTATTAATGGAACTTTACTTTCATTAATATCTACAAAAGAAAATTTATCTAATATATCAATACTTCCTACATAATTTGAATTAACGTTAGAAGTATGATCTATAAATTCTAAAAGTGATTTTATATTTATGCCATCTCTACGTCCTATAGACATAAATAATCTCACTGAATTTTCACCACCATTAGTAGAATCATCGCTATATTCCATTGATAACTCTTTATCAAGTGTATTCTTTAAAAGAGCAGCAGCAATTTGATTTAATGAATACTGACTACTAAGATCTTCTATAATTGGTTCAAATTTCTTATATTCATCATCATTCAAAATATTTGTAATTTTAGCTACTATATTTTTTGACTTAATGTTTATAATATCATCTACAGATGGTACTGCTTTTTTGGTTATCTTGCTTTTTATATCTCTTTCTATTTGTTTTAACTTAGAAAATTCTTTCTTTGTTATTAAACTAATAGCTGTACCTGATTTATTTGCTCTTCCAGTTCTACCAATTCTATGAACATAGGATTCAGTATCTTGAGGAAGTTCATAATTGATTACGTGAGTTATATTTTCAACATCAATTCCTCTTGCAGCTACATCAGTTGCAGCAAGAAAAGTTAGCTTACCATGCTTAAATTTACTCAAGGTAGAAAGTCTTTGACTTTGTTTCATATCACCGTGCATACCTTCTATATTATAACCTTTTGAGCCCATAGTACTAACCAATTCATCAACATTTTTCTTTGTCTTACAGAATATAATAGCACATTCAGGTTCTTCAGTATCTAAAATTCTACATAGAGCTTCAAGTCTTGCATTGTTATGAACTTCATAGAAATATTGATCTATTTTAGAAACAGTCATTGATTTTTTTAATATTTGAATAAGTTTTACATCTTTTTTCAGATATTTTTCTGCTAATTTTTTTATTGGTCTTGGCATTGTAGCGGAGAAAAGTAAAGTTTGTCTTTCCTTATTAGTATTATTGATTATTTCTTCAATATCATCAATAAAACCCATATTTAACATTTCATCTGCTTCATCAAGTACTAGATATTTTAAATCACCAAGTTTTAATGTTTTTCTTCTTATATGATCAAGTACCCTTCCTGGTGTACCTACTACAATAGATACATCTTTTCTTAAGGCAGATATTTGTTTATCCATAGATTGACCACCGTAAATTGGTAATGAACGAGCTTTATCATGGGTAGAAAGTCTTTTGAGTTCTTCATATATTTGAATTGCAAGTTCTCGTGTAGGAGTCAATATTAATGCCTGAATAGATTTTTGCTTTGTGTCAACTTTACTAATGATTGGAGCTCCAAAAGCACAAGTTTTTCCTGTACCTGTTTGAGCTTGACCGATAATATCAAAGCCTTGCATTATAACGGGAATACTTGCACTTTGTATTTCTGACGGATTTTCAAATCCCATATCATCTATCGCTTTTAAAACGGTATCTTTCAGTTCAAGTTCAGTAAATTTAATGTTTTTCATCAGTTATCCTCTTTCTTTAATTAATTCAACAACTCATGATATCATATAAAGCTGGAATTATCAAATTAAATATGTTTTTAATTATTTTATGGAAGTTAATTCATCTGAATTTAAATCCAAGCTATAAGCTTCACCTGTATTTGTATTAACGAAGTACCAACCTAGAGTATTGCTATGATTGTCAGATGAAGTATTATTACCTACACTGGTAAAGGCTTGAAATACATAATATTTATTATTATCTTTTTCCTGCAAGTGGTCATAGTTAATAGTAACTTTAGAATTAGTATTATCAATCTTGCTCTTTAATATATCAGTTGCTTTTTCTACAGAAGTACTATTGTTCTTTGAATCATTAGCTGATATATCTATACTATTAATAGCAGCATTAGTGGCCTGATTAGAAGCTGGGGGTGATGGTAGTATGGTTTTAGCATCTGATTCATTTGTTTTCGCTGAATTAGTAGTTTCGTTTTTAGCATCTGATGGATTATTTGTATTACTAGTATTAGTAGGAGTACCATTACCAGATGTGTTATTATCATTTGGAGAAGTAGCAGCTAAAGTATTAGATTTATTATTTATGTTGTTAGCAGCTGTACTATTAATAATTGTGTTGTTAGTATTTATGTCACTAGTAACATTAGTCTTGTTTTGTTTATCTGTGTCATTATTTTTAGAAACTGAATTACTATCAGTTTTATTATTATCTGAGTTTAATTTACTAGATGTATTTTGCTTATTTGAAGCAGAAGTATAGCTTTTTGATGATTTAAACACAGTAAATAGTGCGAGTCCACATAAAATTATAAATATAATAAAAAAAGGTAGTAATTTTATTTTTCTCTTTTTATGTCTTTTAATACGTGACATTTTAAATAACCTCCATAAATTTATAGTAATAAAAAAGTATCATGAGTATATATAATAACATTATACACCTAATTCTATTATAATTTCACTGGAAATTACATAAAAATTATAGCAGATAAAAATAACTATTTATACATATGTAAATAATATAAAATATGATATAATTTTATATTATAATTACGCATTTAAGGAAATTAAGTTTGTTATACATTATTAAGGCATGTGAAAATAAATAACAAGTCAAAGATGCGACGTATATTTTAAATTATACAAGGAAACAGGTTCTGATGATAGTGGTGCTATCAGAAGGTTCTGTTAACGTAGTATAATTCAAAATATACTAGTATACTGACTAGTTATTTATTTGAATATGCCTAATAGAATAATGTATTTTTTATTTTTATAAAAAAGTAAGGAGAATTTATGGATAAAGAAATTATTGATTTTAAAGAGACACAACTTAACAATGGTATAAAAATTGTAACCATAAAAAAAAATACTGATTTATTTTCAGTTCATGCTGGTATAAATATTGGATCAATATACGAGGAAAAAGATGAAAAAGGATTATCACATTTTGTTGAGCATATGCTTTTCAAAGGTACTAAAAATAGAAATAATGAAACACTGAATAATGATTTTGAAAATATAGGCGGCGAGTATAATGCATATACAGATTATAATTGTACGGTAGTGCATGCATCTGGCTTAAGGGAGGAACTTGTAAAGGCAATTATGCTCATAGCTGATATGCTTATGAATTCAAATTTTCCTAAAGAAGAAATCGAAAGGGAAAGAGAAGTAATATTATCGGAAATTAGAGCTAGTAGGGATGATGTAGAGGAGTATAGTTTTAAAAAAGCTCATGATATTGCCTATAAAAAAAGTCCTTTGAAATATGAGACTGCAGGAGAAGAAAAAACTGTAAAAAAATTTACACAAAAGGATATTGCTAATTTTTACAATAAATATTATGTTCCGAACAATTGTTGTATCTCAATTGTATCTTCATCAGAACATCAAGAGGTAATTAATTTAGTTAAAGATTATTTTTCAAATTGGCTGAAAAAAGATTTTAAGTTAAAAGATATTGTAATAGAAAATAATATTCCTATTAGAAAAGTTACTATTAAAGATAACATAGAGCAGAGTAGTATTATATATATTTTTACTTTTCATAATTTAAATAAAAAATTAGAATTAGCGCTTAAGATACTTAATCATAGATTTGGTGAAAGTGCTAACTCCATATTGTTTAGAGAATTAAGAGAAAATAGGGGATTGGCCTATGATGTATATTCTGAAATAGATACTAGTAGTTTTGTTAAAAGTTTATATATATATACTGCAGTAGGAAAAGAAAATATAGATAAAACTATAGATTGTATAGATAATTGTATAGATAAAATAAAAAAAGAGGAATTTATATTCCATAATGATACCATAAATTTAATGAAAAAGGTGTTAAAGACAGCAGTGATTCTAACTATTGAGGATACTACAGAATTATGTAATTATGTACTACATCAAGTAATAGAACATGAGGATATATATAAGTTCTTAACAGACATGGACAATTTGACGGATATAAAAAAAGAAGATATATATGAAGCTGCTAGAAATGTATTCAATAATCCTACTATTCATATACTATTACCTAAAGAGAGTGATTAGTTTGAAGAATAAAATAACTAAAATAGAAATTCAGAAAAAGAGAAAAGATAGAGTTAATGTATATATAAATAATGAATATAGCTTTTCATGTAGTGCTGAATTAGTTTTTTCTCATTCATTGAAGAAAGATATAGAAGTAGATATAGAATATTTAAAGAAAATTACAGATGAAGAGAACTATATGAAATGTAAAAATGATGGGCTTAGAGCTATAGAAAAAAGTTATAAAACTGAAAAAGAAATAATTACAAAGCTTATTAAGAAAGAACATAGTGAAGAGAGTATAAAAAGGACTATTGAATTTTTAAAACAGTACAATTTTGTGGACGATTATAGGTATGTGGATTTGTTTATAAAAGAACGAATAAAGAAACAGGGTAAAAAGAAAATAAAATATGAATTATTAAAAAAAGGTATTGAAGAAAATATTATTAATGATAAGATTGATGATATTAATGATGAATATGAAATTTCAATTATGGATACATTGGCAAGAAAAAAATATAGAATTTTAATAAAAAGTGAAGAAGATTCTTTTAAGATATATAATAAAATGTTTAATTATCTAGCAAGATTGGGTTATAATAATACCGTAATAAGCAAAGTTGTAAAAAACATATTAGGGGACATGAGTGAAGAACATTATAATAGTGAAAATACTATAAAAAAGAAAAAACAAAGTTGTGAAGAAATTGAAACTTTGGCTAGAAAAAGATATAACATAATAATTAAGCATGAAAGCGATTCTATGAAAGTTTATAGTAAGCTTTGGAGATTTCTGATTAATAGAGGATATAGTAATGAAGATGTGAAACGGGAACTAAAAAAGTTAAGAACTATAGATTAAAGATTTTAAGATAAAATAGAGTGCTTTAAGATACTAATAAGGCATGTGAAAATAAATAACAAGTGAAAGATGCGACGTATATTTTAAATTATACAAGGAAACAGGTTCTGATGATAGTGGTGCTATCAGAAGGTTCTGTTAACGTAGTATAATTCAAAATAGACTAGTATACTGACTAGTTATTTATTTGAAGATGCCTAAGTTAAAGTGTAAAAATACAATTTAGAGGTGGTTTTGTGAAGCTCAATCCTGTAACTTTAATTATTATAATTAGTTTTTGCTACCCTATACTAAAGGGACTTTTATTTGGATTTTCATCATATAGTGCCAAAAGGGACATGGAAAGCATTATTAGCAGCATATCTTTCATATTGGCTATATATTTAGGAATAAAATATGTAAGAAATATTTTTATAGGTAATGAACAGGGAATTATCGGTGATTTTATGAATTATTTACCTAGCAGTGTTTCATATTATTTTCAAAGTAAACCTATGATAATATATCTAATTATTATTCCAGTATCAGTATTTATAATTTATAAAATTATAAATATAATTTTGATGTTTATAAATAGTATTACAATTTACCATCTGATTGATGGAATTGAAAGATTAATTAAAAATAAAAGCTATATATTTAGAAGAATAATGGGAGCATTGGTACAAGTACCTAGAGCTATTTGTTATCTTCTGGTTGTACTTTTAGCTTTAAATATAGCATCAATGTTTAGTGTAAATAACGAACTTAATAAATATCTAAGGGATTCAGGTACCTATAAATACTTGTGCCAACAATTTGTAATTCCTGTTACTAATTCTAGTGTAGCTAAAAAACTGCCTAAGATAATAGATAATTCTGTGAATATTGTAGTTAAACAAAATGATTTGGATAAAATACCAAATGGTAAGATAAGTGATAATGCCCCTGGGAGAACTATTGTATATTATAATGGTGTTACTTTAGATCAAGGTATAAAATCAAATCAACAGATTAATAATTTTGCAAAGGCCTTAGTAGAAAATCAAGGGAATACCATAAATAAAGCTAAAAAACTATATGACTGGGAAGGTCAGAATATTGCCTATGATTATAATAAAGCTAATTCGGTTTTAAATAATGATTACAATGTAAAATCTGGAGCTATACCAACTTTTGAATCAAGAAAGGGAATATGTTTTGACTATGCATGTCTATATGTAGCTATGTGTAGAGCTGATAATATAAAGGTTAGACTCGTAACAGGAGAAGGATTTAATGGTGCAAGTTGGGTAAGTCATGCTTGGAATATGGTTTATATTCCAGAAGAAGGTAAGTGGATTAATGTAGATACTACTTTCTCTAAGGGTGGAAATTATTTTAATACAAGGATGTTTGATTTAGACCATAGGAATGCTAAAATTATTGGAGAATGGTAACTTTAAATTTCAAAGATGCCTAAGATAAAAAAGTGGAGAAAAATTATATTTTTCTCCACTTTTAATTTTCTGCTAAGAAAGTTTAGTTCAACTGTTTCTTATATAATATCTTTTCTATATGAACTAGTAATCATTTTTATAGCTTTTTCACAATCTAAATCATTGTTATTAAGAGACCAAGAGGTATTGAAGTAAATTAAAGCTTTTCTTTTGTCTTTTAACATTGCATGACAGTAGCCTAGATTAAAAAAATATCGGCTATCTTGTTTTATAAGTAAAGCTTTCTTTAGTAGAGGAATTGCTTTTTTATAGGCTTTAAGTTTTATCAGGCAAACAGCCCAATTATAAAATGAAGCGGCTTCATTTTGTTTTAATTCTATGGATTTTTGATATAGGTTGGATGCACTTATGTAATCTTTTCTATTATAGAAATTATTTGCTTCTTTAAAATAATTCATAGAGAATCCTCCTTAGCTAGGTATAATTTTATTTAAAAGATTTACTTAAATTTATATCCATAATATAGAAAAAATATTCATAAAATGATCTAAATGTTATATTTTTGATATAAATTAGTTTGCAATCCTATATATTAATAATATGAATATATGGTTCAAGAGGATATTAGCCATAGTAACATATATAATATGGATAGGTAATACAAATTATAACAGTTAAAAAATTAGTCCATAATGATGATTTTATGCTATAATAATCATTAGCCTTAGCAACTAATTATTCGAATAAAATTATTTGGATTTCAGTTTAGTTGTTGAGCAAGCCCTATAGAGGGTCAATACTATAATTATGAAATAGGAAGGTAATTATGAGAGAAAAATTGCATTTAGGTTTAGATGTAGGTTCTACTACAGTTAAAGTAGTTGTTTTAAATAATAATAGTAAAATAATATATAGCAAATATGAAAGACATTTTTCAGATATTAAGAATACTATAGTAAAACTTTTAGATGATGCCTACGGCAAGCATAAAGATAATGAAATTACAATCATGATAACTGGATCAGGTGGTCTATCCGTATCAAAATGGTTAGATGTACCATTTATACAAGAGGTTATTGCATGTACAAATACTATAGAAAAATTAATTCCGGAAACGGATGTGGCTATTGAACTTGGCGGAGAAGACGCAAAGATAACATATTTCCAAGGTAGTATAGATCAAAGAATGAATGGAACATGTGCAGGGGGTACTGGAGCATTTATTGACCAGATGGCGACATTGCTTAAAACTGATGCACAGGGTTTAAATGAGTTAGCTGCAAAGCATAAAAATATATATCCTATAGCAGCAAGATGTGGAGTGTTTGCAAAAACTGATGTACAACCTTTATTGAATGAAGGAGCATCTAAAGAAGATATAGCAGCATCTATATTCCAAGCTGTAGTAAATCAAACTATAAGTGGTCTTGCTTGTGGAAAGCCTATTAAGGGGAATGTAGCATTCCTTGGAGGTCCTTTATATTTTCTTTCAGAACTTAGAAAAAGATTTATTGAGACTTTGAAACTTGGTGAGGATGAGGTGATATTTCCTAAGAACCCTCAATTATTTGTGGCATTAGGAGCTGCTTTAGCCTCTGAAGATGAAAAAACGTTGATGTTTAGTGAAATTATAGATAGACTTTCAGTTTTAAAGGGTGATTCAGTAAATGAAATTGATAGTCTTAGACCTTTATTTTTAAATGATGAAGAACTTAGTAAATTTAAGAAGAGACATGAGGGTCATAATACAAAACGAAGAGAGCTTAAAACTTATGAAGGCAAGTGCTTTTTAGGAATTGATGCAGGGTCCACTACTACAAAGGCAGCTTTAATTTCAGAAGAAGGCGAACTTCTATATTCATTTTATGGAAGTAATGAAGGAAGTCCACTTAAGCTTGCTATAAAAATACTAAAAGACATATATTCTAATATGCCTGCTACAGCTAAAATAGTTAATTCTGCAGTTACAGGATATGGTGAAGGATTAATAAAGGCAGCTTTAAAAGTAGATATTGGTGAAGTTGAAACAGTTGCCCACTATAAAGCATCAGACTTCTTTTTACCTGGTGTAGATTTTATATTGGACATAGGTGGACAGGACATGAAATGCTTAAGAGTAAAGGATGGGGTAATAAATAGTATATTACTTAACGAGGCTTGTTCATCAGGTTGTGGTTCCTTTATTGAGACTTTTGCAAAATCACTTAATATGGATGTTAAAGATTTTGCTGCCGCTGCACTTACAGCTGAAAATCCTGTGAATCTGGGGTCTAGATGTACAGTGTTTATGAATTCTAGAGTTAAACAATCCCAAAAAGAAGGGGCTACGGTAGGAGATATTTCTGCAGGACTTTCTTACTCTGTAATAAAGAACGCTCTTTTAAAAGTCATAAAAATAAGAAATCCTAAGGAACTTGGTGAAAAAATAATAGTACAAGGTGGTACTTTTTACAACGATGCAGTGCTTAGGAGTTTTGAACTCATATCTGAAAGAGAAGCTATTAGACCAGATATTGCGGGAATTATGGGAGCTTTTGGGTGTGCTATTATTGCAAAGGAAAGATATGAAGAGGATTATTATACAAATTTACTTTCTTTAGATAAACTTGATGATTTTAGTACGGATGTAAATATGAGAAGATGTGGACTATGCGGAAACAATTGTATGCTTACTATAAATGCATTTTCTGATGGAAGACAATATATAACTGGAAATAGATGTGAAAGAGGAGCAGGACAAGCTGAAAAGAGAAATGATATACCGAATCTATATGATTATAAATATAAAAGAACCTTTAAATATAAATCTTTAAGTAAGGAAGATGCTAAAAGAGGAGTAGTGGGAATACCTAGGGTTTTAAATATATATGAAAATTATCCATTTTGGCATACTTTCTTTACAAATTTAGGATTTAGGGTAGAATTATCTGCAAGATCATCAAAGGACATTTATGAAATGGGTATAGATACTATACCATCAGAGTCAGTTTGTTATCCAGCTAAACTTACACATGGACATGTAGTAAGCCTTGTGAATAGAGGAATTAAATTTATATTCTATCCATGTCTTCCTTATGAACAGAAGGAGCAGCAGGGAGCAGACAATCATTATAATTGCCCAATAGTTACTTCTTATGCTGAAGTACTAAAAAACAATATAGATGTGCTTAGAAGTGGTGATATAATATTTAAAAATCCATTTCTTCCTTTTGATAATATTAAGAGACTTAAAGAAAGACTTTATGAAGAATTAATAGAATTTAATATATCAAAGAGGGAAATAAGTAAAGCAGTAGAAGAGGCAAGTAATGAAATCATAAAATATAAAGAGGATATAAAAAATAAAGGTGATGAAGTAATAGAGTATCTAAAGGATACAGGAAGAAAAGGTGTAGTTTTAGGAGGAAGACCTTATCACATAGATCCAGAAATCAACCACGGAATTCCAGATCTTATAACTAGTTATGGAATGGCAGTGCTCACAGAAGATGCTGTAGCACATTTAGGAAAGGTAGAAAGACCTCTTAGAGTAGTTGACCAATGGGTGTATCATTCAAGGCTTTATGCAGCAGCTAGTTTTGTAGCAGAGCAGAGTAATTTGGAACTTATTCAGCTTAACTCCTTTGGCTGTGGTCTTGATGCTGTTACTACAGATCAAGTAGAAGAGATATTGGATAATTACAAAAAAGTGTATACTTCCATAAAAATAGATGAAGGAAATAATCTAGGTGCAGTTAGAATAAGAATTCGTTCATTAAGAGCAGCTATGGAAGAGAGAGAAAAGAATGGAATAGAACCAAAGCGTATCGCTAATATGAAAAAGAGAGTTGTTTTTACTGAGGCAATGAAGGATACCCATACAATATTATGTCCGCAAATGTCACCAGTACATTTTCAATTTTTAGAATCGGCTATGAATGCTTCTGGTTATAAGCTAGTAATGCTTCCTAATGGAGATAAAAAGGCAGTAGATGAGGGATTAAAATATGTTAACAATGATGCATGTTATCCATCAATAATTATAGTTGGACAAATAATAGAAGCTTTAAAATCAGGTAAATATGATTTAAAGAAAACTTCTGCTTTGATTTCTCAAACTGGTGGAGGCTGTAGAGCTACAAACTATATAGGATTTATCAGAAAGGCGCTTAAAGATGCAGGATATGATGAAATACCAGTTATCGCTGTAAGTGCACAGGGTTTTGAATCAAATCCAGGATTCAAATATTCATTGCCTATGTTAAATAAATGTGCTATAGCACTTGTGTATGGAGATTTGCTTATGAGGGTTTTATATAGAGTAAGACCTTATGAGAAAATTCCAGGTTCTGCAAATGAACTTTATAATAAGTGGGTGAAGAAGTGTAAGGAATCTACTATGTCTGGAAATCACAAATTATTTAAGAAAAATGTAAGGAATATAGTTAGAGATTTCGATGAACTGGGAATAAATGATATTAAAAAACCTAAAGTAGGTCTTGTAGGAGAGATATTGGTAAAATTTCTTCCAACAGCAAACAATAATATAATTGATATCGTTGAAAGTGAAGGCGGAGAAGCTGTAATGCCAGACTTAATTGACTTTTTACTGTATTGTGCCTATGATGAGAATTATAAACATAGATATTTATCAGGTACAAGAAAGGCTAAATTAGTTAGTAATGTAGTAGTAAGTGCTATTGAATTCTATAGAAAAGAAATGAAAAAAGCCTTAAGAAATAGTAAGAGATTTGAAGCACCAAGAACTATAAGTGAACTTGCAGCAGGGGTTAATGGTATTGTATCAATTGGTAACCAGACTGGTGAAGGATGGTTTTTAACAGCTGAAATGGTAGAACTTATAGAAGGTGGTACAGAAAATATTGTATGTATGCAGCCATTTGCATGTCTTCCTAACCATGTAACAGGTAAAGGAATGATTAAAGAACTTAAAAGAAGATATACTTATGCCAATATAGCAGCCATTGATTATGATCCTGGTGCTAGTGAAGTTAATCAGCTCAATAGAATAAAGTTAATGTTATCTACTGCATTTAAAAATATGGAGAAGAAAGCTGAATTTGATAAAATGACAGAGGTAGTAGAAATTAAGAAACAGAATTCGGAAGGTTCTACTATTAAAGCTTAATTGATTATTTAAATTAAGGGTTAGAACTTAGGTGTTATGGAAAATTTTATCTAAGGCACATTCAAATAAATAACTAGTCAGTATGCTAGCCTATTTTGAATTCTACTGCGTCAGCAGAACCCTCTGATAGCACACCACTATCATCAGGACCTGTTTCCTTGTATAATTCAAAATAGACGTCGCATCTTTGACTTGTTATTTATTTTCACATGCCTCACCTAAGTTTCAATTCTTAATTTTTTATTTAATAATTATAAAAGTTTTGTCCACCTATCATATAAATTCCTGTTATAATTTTTTAATTCATATAAAAATTTATTTAGTACATTAAAATTTTTTAATGAACCTAATATTTTGTATAAAGTATTGTTTTTTAAATCACTACTTGTTATGTCTATTAATATAAGATTACCATCATTTTTTACAAAGATATCCTTAAATGATATGTCTAATCTTAGAATGTTGTTAATTTCGAGTTTTTCTAAAAATTTTATACATGTCAAAGCAAATGTAGTATTAAATTTATTTTCATGTATATATTTTGTTATACTAATTCCGTTTATATATTCTCGTATAATATAGTGTCCACAAAAATTATATATTTTTGGGAAAAAACTACTATTAGGAGTAGTTTTCAATAATCCATATTGTTTTTTGCAATCTAGAGGATCTTTATAAATTTTTACTACTCTATTATCTTTCATAAGATATACTGAAGAATTATAGCTTCCTCCAATATATGTGCATTCATCTAATTTTATAATTAATGTCTTTTTATTATCCTTCTGTGAATTTCTTTTTTTTCTCATGATGACTCCTCTCTTACCTTAGGCACCGTAAATAACTAGTAAGTATTACTAGTGTATTTAGCTTACTATTTATTTGCATATGCATTATATAAAGGTTATACTCATTGTCTTAATTAAGTTATAGTAATATTGTGAAATGAACAGATTTAGTCTAATATATTGTGTCTATAGTAGTATATTAAAAATATTGTAAAATGTTAAAATATTATAGATTTATTGCAGATTTTTCTTGACATATAAAATGTTTTGTTTATAATGAAAATGATAATATAATTGTACTTTGATGAAGAGGAGTAAAAGATAAAGGGTAGTTAGAGAAGAAAATTCATGGGCTGAAAGATTTTCTGTACTTTTTACTTTGAAGGTAGCTTCGGAGTTTCTTTGCTGAAATAAGGTATGTGGAAATAGATAGACTAGTTATTTATTTACGTGCCTGGTAGTAGGTAAAGACGGTAATCTTAACCGATATTCTATTAAGAGCCTATAAGTTTTATAGGAAAAAAGGTGGTAACGCGCACAGTCGTCCTTTGAGGATGTCTGTGCTTTTTTGTATTGTTAATTACTATATTAAGGCATTTTCAAATAAATAACTAGTCAGTATACTAGTCTATTTTGAATTATACTACGTTAACAGAACCTTCTGATAGCACCACTATCATCAGAACCTGTTTCCTTGTATAATTCAAAATATACGTCGCATCTTTCACTTGTTATTTATTTTCATATGCCTAAACATGGTTAAAAATTAAAATATAAATTGTTAAAGGTAAATTATATGAAAATTATAGATGTATTGATTATATGCACTCTATGTATAAATATAATATAGCTATAACATTTGTACACTAGATATTAAAAGGAGACTTTAAGATGGATAATTCAAAGAATATAGCAAAAACTTATGATCCAAAAGAATTTGAAGATAGACTATATAAGTGGTGGGAAGAAGAAGGCTTTTTTACACCAGAGGTTGATAAAAGCAAGAAGCCATATACAATAATAATGCCACCACCAAATATTACAGGCCAACTTCACCTAGGTCATGCTTTAGATAATGCTCTCCAAGATTTTCTTATAAGAGCTAAGAGAATGCAAGGTTATTGTACACTATGGCTTCCAGGACAAGATCATGCCAGTATAGCTACTGAAGTAAAAGTTGAAAAAGAACTTTTAAAAGAAGGCTTAAAGAAAAAAGAAATGGGTAGAGATGCTTTTCTTGAAAAAGTTTGGGAATGGACAGATACATATAGAGCTAGAATTAGAGGGCAGTTAAAGAAAATGGGAGTATCAGCTGACTTCACAAGAGAAAGTTTTACTATGGATGAAAAACTAAGTAAAGCAGTAAGAGAAGTTTTTGTAAAGCTATATAATGAAGGACTAATATATCAAGGTAACAGAATTACAAACTGGTGTCCTAAATGTCAAACTGCCCTCTCTGATGCTGAAATAGAATATGTTGAACAGAATGGCCACTTTTGGCACATAAAATATCCCGTAGCTAACAGTGATGAATACTTAGAAATAGCTACAACTAGACCAGAGACATTACTTGGTGATACTGCTGTAGCCGTAAATCCAAAGGATGAAAGATATGCTCATCTTGTAGGTAAGACTCTTATACTTCCCTTGGTAAATAGAGAAATACCAATAGTTGCAGATGAATATGTAGATATGGAATTTGGAACAGGTGCAGTTAAAATTACTCCAGCACATGATCCAAATGACTATCAGGTTGGAAAGAGACACAATTTACCTGAAATAATCATAATGAACAATGATGGAACTATTGTAAAAGGCTATGGTAAATACTCTAATTTGGATAGATATGATGCAAGAGAAGAAATAGTAAAAGATTTGAAAGAACAAGGTTTCCTTGTAAAGATAAAAGAACATACTCATAATGTAAGTACTCATGATAGATGTGGTAATACTATTGAACCTATGATTTCTAAACAATGGTATGTAAAAATGGAGTCTCTAGCAAAACCAGCAATTGAAGCTGTTAAAAGTGGTAAAACAAAATTTGTGCCAGAACGTTTTGATAAAACATATTTCAACTGGATGGAAAATATTCAGGACTGGTGTATATCAAGGCAGCTTTGGTGGGGACATAGAATACCAGTTTGGTACTGTGAAGATTGTGGTGAAGTAATTGTAGCATCTAAGGATCCAGATAAGTGTACAAAGTGTGGAAGTACTAATTTAAAGCAAGATAACGATGTACTTGACACTTGGTTTAGTTCTGCACTATGGCCTTTTTCTACCCTTGGTTGGCCGGAGAATACTGAAGATCTTAAATATTTTTATCCAACTAGTACCTTAGTAACAGGTTACGATATAATATTCTTTTGGGTTGCTAGAATGATTTTTTCAGGCATTCATAATATGGGAGAGACTCCTTTTGAGAACGTGTTAATTCATGGACTGGTAAGAGATGCAGAAGGAAGAAAGATGTCTAAGTCCTTAGGAAATGGAGTAGATCCACTAGAAGTAATAGATACTTTTGGAGCGGATGCACTAAGATTTACTCTTATAACTGGTAATGCACCTGGAAATGATTTAAGATATAAAACTGAAAAGGTAGAGGCTGCAAGAAATTTTGCAAATAAAATATGGAATGCATCTAGATTCGTACTTATGAATTTAGATGAAGATATTATGAAAAAATATGAGAACTGTGAAGATTACAGTCTAGGAGATAAATGGATACTGTCAAGAGCAAACACTGTAGCTAAAGAAGTTACGGAAAACATAGAAAAGTTTGAACTTGGAATTGCATCACAAAAAGTTTATGATTTCATGTGGACTGAATTCTGTGATTGGTATATTGAGATTGTAAAACCTGTTATGTATGGAGAAGATGAAAAGGCAAAGGGAGTAGCTTTCAATGTACTCAACAAGGTACTAACTATTGGACTTCAACTTCTTCATCCTGTAATGCCTTATATAACTGAAGAAATATATCAACATCTAGATGGAGAATATAAATCTATATCTATATCTAAATGGCCTGAATATAATGGAAAGATTTATGATAAAGGTGCAGAAGCGGATATGAGTTATATAATAGAAGCTATAAAATCACTCAGAAATGTAAGAGCTGAGATGAATGTACCACCTTCAAGAAAGGCAAAGCTAATTATTTTAGCTAATGAAGAGAGTAAGAATGCCTTTGAAGCAGGAAGGGTATATTTTGAAAAATTAGCTTCTGCAAGTAGTATAGAATTTATTTCTTCTAAGGATACAGTAGACAATAATGCTATTTCTGTTGTAACAAAGGGTGGAGAAATATTTATGCCATTACTTGACCTTATTGATTTAGAGAAAGAACTTGAAAGATTAAATAAGGAAAGTGCAAAACTTAAAAAGGAAATAGAAAGAGTAGAAAAGAAACTTTCAAATAAAGGATTTGTTTCCAAAGCTCCTGCGACTGTAATAGAAGAGGAGAAAGCTAAAGGCGATAAATATAATGAAATGCTAAAGTCTGTAGTTGAAAGATTGGATGATTTAAAAAACAGTTAAATTTAAAATTATATAAGAATTAAGTATAAAAGAAATATGATATGGGATTACAAATCCTAAATTGTATTTCTTTTTTTAGTTATCTTTTCATGCATTAAAGGTTAATACCTCTAAGGGAAGTGCAGGTTGGAATTTTCAATCAGATGGGGTAGAGTTCCCATCTTATTTCACGATGTTTCACCGTACTGAAACAAGTTCACTTGGGTTAGATATTTGTAGCCAAATAAAATTTGAATCATAATATGAATCAGGAGAATATAGGCTAAAGTAAGTAGATTTAATGTGGGAGGTTGATATTTGTGTTAAATTTTATAGCATCATCGAACAGTCTATCGATGATGTTTATAGCACAAGAATATAGATCCATAACCATGATTTGTGTGTTTATATTGACTATGATAGTTGTTTTTATAAGACCAAAAGATATGAAAGAAGCGTATCCAGCCGTTATTGGTGCCATTGCAGTTATATTTATAGGCGGTGTATCTTATGGAAATATTATGGATATTGTTGATAAGATAGGTGGAGCTTCTCTTACTATTATTGCAACTATAGTCATGTCTGTAGTTTTGGAGAGCATTGGGTTCTTTAGATTTGTAGCAGTTAAGTTATTATATTTATCGAAAGGATCCGGTTACAGGCTGTATTGGAATATTCAAATATTATGCTTTTTAATGACATTACTTTTTAATAATGATGGAAGTATATTAATTACTACACCAATTTTAATATTACTGTTAAAAAAAATGGAATTAAAGACTAGTGAGCAAATACCATATTTATTAAGTGGTGCGTTAATTGCTACTGCTTCTAGTGCTCCAATAGGGGTAAGTAATATTACCAATTTAATTGCATTAAATATCGTTCACATGACTTTATATATGCACACAGCTATGATGTTTGTACCTTGTACAGTTGGGTTGATTTTTATGTCAGTTTTAATGTTTTTTATTTTAAAAAAGAAATTACCACGGGAACTTCCGAAAGGAATAGGCGTAATAGAGCATGAATTATTAAAAAATCCTATTCATTATCTTGAGGTGCCTAAGAATTATGAACATCCTTTACCATCTGATACTCATAAGCACCACAGAAATCATGAAGATCCTTTGCCGCCTAAACATCACAAAAATCATGAGAATCTTGGAATTGGACAACCAGATATTATTAGACAGAAAATAAAATTACTAAAATTGGAACGACTTTCTTTTGATACAGATAGAAAAAGGACAAGTTTTATATTGAAAATTTTAACATTTGTGTTTGCAATTCGATGCTTAATATTTGTTGCATCTTACTTTAGCATACCGATTCAATTTGTTGCCATACTTGCTTCAACGATTTTGTTATTATGGAGATGGTTCTATTTAGGAATAGAACCAGGAGATGTGTTAAAGAAAACTCCATGGGATATCTTAGTCTTTGCCTTTTCAATGTATGTTATTATATATGGACTTCACAATATTGGACTAACAGATGTGCTTGCTAGATTTAGTGAGCCAATTATAAAACAGAACTTGTTTGCAGCGAGTTTTATAATGAGTGGTATTACTTCAGCTTTATCTAATTTGTTTAACAATCATCCCGCATTAATGGTTGTCACAATTACTCTAACTAATATGAATTTAAATTTAAATGATTTAAAAATGATTTATTTAGCTACTATTATTGGCAGCGATATAGGATCACTTCTTCTCCCTATTGGAACATTAGCATCTTTGATGTGGATGCTTATATTAAAGAAAAATAAGGTAAAGGTATCCTGGATAGACTATTTAAGACTCACAATAATAGTTATACCATCAACTGTAATAGTGACTATTGTATTATTATATGTTTGGGTACAAGCGTTATTTATGAAATGAAAATTTTAATTCTTATATTTAGATGGATTAAAAACTTTTCTGAATATAAGAATTCTTTTACATATATATAATTTTTAATTTATTTTAAAGTTTTGATAAGGCAATACTATAAGTAATATATTATCTGATGGAGTTAATAGCACACATTGACGATAGGTAATAATATTGTTAAACTATAATTAGATTTATCCGATGACTACTAGATTTAATACTCCCATCTCCTATCAAAGTGGGAGATAAGGTCTGCTACGTCCCTGGATAACGATTTCTAAGTTCCAGATGGAGAAAACAAAAAGCTCCACCTGAAACAAAGAACTTTGTTTATAGAATTATTTTTTAACTAAATAATTTTGCTTAAGAACACAAAAGGAGCTTACAAGAAAATGAACTACGAGGAAACTATGAATTACATACATAATACAGCTAAGTTTGGCAGCAATTATGGATTGTCTAGGACTAAAAAAATACTGGAACTCTTAGGTAATCCTGAAGAAAAATTAAAATGTATTCATATTGCAGGAACTAATGGAAAAGGGTCTACTACAGCTATGATATCGAAGATTCTTATAGAGGCTGGATATAAAGTAGGTATGTATACATCACCCTTTATAGAGGAATTTGAAGAGAGAATACAGATAAGTGGAAATAATATATCAAAGATTAATTTGTGTGAAGTAGTTACAGAATTATCTGTAGTTGTAGATAAAGTTATAGAATTAGGCTATGAGCATCCTACAGAATTTGAAATAATAACCTGTGCGGCTTTGTTATATTTTTATAAAGAGAAAATAGATTATGCGGTTATAGAAGTGGGACTTGGAGGGAGACTGGATTCAACTAATGTTATTACTCCACTAGTTAGTGTTATAACTTCTATAAGCTATGATCATATGAATATATTAGGTGATACATTAACGGAAATAGCTGGTGAGAAGGCAGGTATAATTAAAAATAATGTACCAGTGATTTTATATCCACAGGAAGAAGAGAGTGAATCAGTAATAATAGAAACTTGCAATAAACATAACTCAAAATTAATTAGAGTTCAAAGAGATTCTGTGGAATTTTTAGATACATTTAAATCGGATAAAGAATTAAAGTATTATCAACAAATTGTAGTAAAAACTTCTAAAGATATTTATGATGTAAAATTATCCCTTTTAGGTGAATATCAACTTTTGAACTGTAGTACAGCCATTCACTGTGTGGAAGAACTTAAACGACTAGGGGTTAACATAAGAAAAGAACATATTGAGAGAGGGCTAAAAAGTGTTATTTGGAAAGGACGTCTAGAGGTTTTAGCGCAGAATCCACTAGTAGTATTAGATGGTGCACATAATATAGGTGGAATAAAGAGTCTGAATGAAAGCGTTGATAAATATTTTAAATATAACAATATTATTCTTATTTTAGGGATATTAGCTGATAAACAAGTGGAGGATATGGTAAGAATTATTGCTCCTAAAGCAAAGCATATTATAGCGGTAACACCGCATAGTGACAGAGCGGAGTTATCTCAAAATTTAGCCAAAGCTATAGTAAAATTCAATCCAAATTGTGAAAATATTGAAGACTATACACAGGCATTTATGCAGGCTAAAGAATATTGCAAAAAAGATGATTTGCTTTTAATTTCTGGTTCATTATATATGATAGGTGACATGAGGAAAATAATTAATTCACTATCAATGAGTCTTACTTAGCTTAGATATTATAGTAGCTAGTCATGGAAGTAAAGATCTATTAGGCATGTGAAAATAAATAACAAGTCAAAGATGCGACGTCTATTTTGAATTATACAAGGAAACAGGTCCTGATAATAGTGGTGCTATCAGAGGGTTCTGCTGACGCAGTAGAATTCAAAATAGGCTAGCATACTGACTAGTTATTTATTTGAATGTGCCTTAATATTCATAAACAGGAGATGAAGCTTATGAGAGAAGCGGGTATAATTAAGTGGTTTGGTGGATTTAATCCTAGAATTAATAAATTAAATGATTTTGGATATATACTTAGAGATAATCAACCAGATTTATACGTAAATAGAAATCACTTGCATTGTAAAGCTAAATTACTTTTTCCTGGTATAGCAGTATCCTTTGAAGTTGGAGTTAATTATAAGAATAATATGGAGCAGGCTCTCAAGGTAAGATTATTAAAAAATGAAAATGAAGAGATGCTTGTTAAAAAATGTGTTTTTAGTAATAAAAAACAGTACTATATGCCGCTTATAGGAAAATTTTTAAAAGATGCTGAGTCTTCAAATATATCACTAGTATTGCCTAAAATTTTAAGTTTAGATAAAGATGAGAAGAAGAAGGTTATGGAGTCTATAGATTTAGAATTAAAACAAAGAGAAGATATATTTAAACTTTTAGATATGGAAGAAAAGATTAATGTTCTATTTAGTTTAGAGGAAAACAAGCTTATTATGATGTGGAGTAACTTGGAATTAAGAGTTAAAATATTTTTTTTATATAGACTTTGTAGTGAAAATAGAGATATAAGTATAGTTGAGAGAATAACTGAAAAAAATTTATTTATGAGAGCTATGCTCATAATTTTATGGGTAAGATATAATCAAGATAAAAAGGAAATAGCATACAAGAAAGCTTGTGAATTTATATTTAAATACAGTGCTGATATTGGACAAGAAGATACTACATATAAGGAACTAAAGTTAATCTTTCCTACAGGAAATGACTTTAAAGTTGATGTGAATAAGCAATGGATGAATTGGAGTATTCTTGAGTTTATTCAATATTGCAATTGTACAAACATTTTAGAGGATATCAATAGAGGAAACAAAACTGTAATAATGTTAGTTTCCTCAATAAATAGTTTTATAAAGAGATTTAATATGTAGGATTTGCAACTGTTTTGAATGTGCCTTATGACTATAGAAAAGCACAAGAAAGCCATGATTTTGTTTGGAAATCATGGCCTTTTTGTATCAAATTATAATTTAAGACTCAGTACAAAAATTAACTTCTATAAGAACCATTTATCTTTACATAATCGTAGGTTAAATCACATCCCCAAGCAGTAGCATTGTATTCACCATCATTTAAATCTATGTTAACAGTTATTTTCTCTTCTTCTAGTATCTTCTTTGCTAAAGTTTCATCAAAATCTATATTTCCACCCTTTTGGCATATTTGAATAGTTCCTATATCATTACTAAAGAAGATGTCTATTTCATTTACATCAAGCTCAGCGCCACTGTATCCTAAAGCACATATAATTCTTCCCCAGTTTGCATCAGCACCGAAAAAAGCAGCTTTTACAAGGCTTGAAGTTATAACAGCTTTTGCACAAGTTTTGGCATCTTTTAAGGAGGGTGCATTGTAAACTTTAGTTTCAATTAACTTTGTGGCACCTTCACCATCTCCAGCAATCATCTTTGCAATTTCTACATTTACAAAGTGAAGAGCTTTTTTAAATAATTGATAGTTCGCATCTTCAGAATCTATAAGGGTATTTTCACAGGCACCATTTGCAAGTACTACTACCATATCATTAGTACTTGTATCTCCATCTACAGAAACCATATTGTAAGAGTCTTCAACGCTTTCTTTTAAAGCTTTGTTTAACAGTGTCTTTGAGATATTAACATCTGTTGCAAGGAAACTTAGCATAGTTCCCATATTCGGATGTATCATACCTGAACCCTTTGCCATGGCACTAATTATAGCTTTTTTAGATCCTAGATTGAATTCTACAGTGACTATTTTTTCACTTGTATCTGTAGTCATAATAGATTTGGCTGCATCTTCGCCGCCCTCACTGGAAAGTGAATTACAAGCCATTCCTATCCCTGTAACTATTGTATCCATAGGAAGTGGAACTCCAATTACACCAGTTGAAGCTACAATAACTTCTTCTGGTGATAAGCCTAAAGTCTCAGCTGTAATCTTAGCCATAGAAAAGGCTTTTTCATAGCCGTCATCGCCAGTACAGGCATTTGCATTTCCACTGTTTACTACAATAGCTTGAGTATTTCCATTTTCTATAGACTTCATATTCAAAAGTATGGGTGCAGCTTTTACTTTATTTTTAGTAAAGGTTGCAGCAGCTACAGCTTTTTTTTCACTATATATAACACATAAATCTTTTTTTACCTTTTTTAATCCGCAATGGATACCTGATGCCTTAAAATAGGGTACATCAGTTATGTTTTTATTCTTAAGTACTTTAATTAAATCCATATAACAGCCTTCTTTCAATGATATTTTAAATTGCAATGTTATGTATAACTTTAATTTTGTATATATAAGTTAAGGAAATATAGGTGTCATTTCTATTGCTGTATTTTCTTTTAGTCCAAACATTAAGTTCATATTCTGTACTGCCTGACCAGCAGCACCTTTCATAAGGTTATCTATAGCTGAAATAACTATGACTCTGTTGGTTCTCTTGTCTACTCTTACACTTATATCACAGAAATTAGAACCTTTAACCCATCTGGTTTCAGGAAGTTCATCAATGATTCTTACGAAATATTCATCCTTATAGAAATCTCTATATAAGTTCATTAGTTCTTCAGCGTCCATTTCATTAATAAGATTACCATAACAAACAGAAAGAATACCTCTACTCATGGGAATTAAATGAGGAGTAAAAGTTAATATTACTTCTTTTGATGATAATTCTGAAAGATTTTGTTCTATTTCTGGAGTATGTCTATGGGTTGCTACACCATAGGCCTTTATAGAATCATTACATTCTACAAAAAGATTGGCTACAGAGGCTTTTCTTCCAGCTCCAGAAACTCCTGATTTTGCATCTATAATAATGCTTTTTGTATCTATAATATTATTTTTTACAAGTGGAGCAAGAGCCAGTGTACTTGCTGTAGGATAACATCCAGGATTAGCTATGAGCTTAGCCTCTTTTATCTTTGATCTATTTAATTCTGGTAATCCATAAATAGCTGTTTCTAAAAGATTAGTATATTTATGATCAAGATTGTACCATTCTTTGTATAGCTCTTTACTTTTTAATCTGAAATCTGATCCTATATCTATAAATTTAACTCCATTTTCTATAGCCACTTTTCCAAATTCTAAGGCTTTGCCAGAAGGTAGAGCAGTAAATAATATGTCTAGATTTTTAATTCTTTTAAAAGCTTCTTCGTCACTTATACATTTTTCATCTACAAATTTTTTTAAATTACCATATAAATTGCTAAAAGGTTCACCTACATAGCTGTGGGAACACAAAAAATCAATTTCAACATTTGGATGTTTATATAGTAATCCAGTAAGTTCCTCTCCTGAATAACCTGTTGATCCAATTATAGCTGCTTTTATCATATTATCACTCCAATTTATATTGACTTTTAAACTGATTATACATAATATAAATATGTTATTCAATAAAAAAACATAATTTTTATCGAAAATATTGAATAATTATATTTATATATGTATAATTATACATGTAGAAAGATAAGGTAGGTGCTTGAATGTGAAAAAAGAAGATGGAGCAGTTTCTTTAGAGCCTTTGCCTGTGCTAAGCAGTCTAAGGGGAAAAACATTTGTAATAAAATATGGCGGAAGCATAATGAAAAATGAAGAGGCTAAGAATGCATTTTTAAACGATGTAGCTATGATGAGAGAGTATGGAGTAAACATAGTTATTGTACACGGAGGAGGGCCACTTATATCCAAATGGCTCAATAAAACTGGTATAGAGAGTAAATTTATAAATGGATTAAGGGTTACAGATGAAAATGTAATGGAAATAGTTCAGATGGTATTATGTGGAATGGTAAATAAAGATATAGCACTTAATTTAAGTCTTAGAGGATTGGATGCCATAGGTTTAAGTGGAATTGACAGTAATCTTATAGAAGCACGAAAAAAGTATGTATACAATAATGGAGAAAAGATAGATATTGGCTTTGTAGGAGAAGTTACTAATGTAAATGAAACTATATTAGTAAATTTGATTAAGGCTGGTGAAGTACCTGTGGTTTCTCCAGTAGGCTATGATAGAGAAGGCAATAAATATAATATAAATGCAGATTATGCAGCTTCATTTATAAGTTCAGCTATTAATGCTGATAAGCTTATTATATTAACAGACGTTGAAGGTGTATATAAGGATATAAATGATAAAAACAGTCTTATATCTTATTTAACTTTAGATATGATAGATAATTATATAAAAGAGGGAATAATAAGCGGCGGCATGATACCTAAAATGGAATGTTGCAGAGAAGCTATAAAAAATGGTACTAACAAAGTACATTTAATTGATGGAAGAAAAGAGCACTGTCTTATTAATGATATATTTAATAATAATGGTACAATAATAGAAGAAAAAGGTGGGGAAGAGCAATGTCAAAAAGCAATATGATGAATACTTATGGAAGATTTGATGTTATATTTGAAAAGGGTAAAGGAGCAAGACTTTTTGATTCAAAGGGAAAAGAGTATATAGATTTTGTTTCAGGAGTTGCAGTTAACTGTCTTGGACATGCAAATGATAAAATAGTAAAAACAATAAAAACTCAAGCAGAGAAACTAATGCATATTTCAAATTATTATTGGAATCAAAATGCATTGGATTTAGCAGAAAAATTATGTGAAAATACTGATCATCAAAAGGTATTTTTCTGCAACAGTGGTACAGAATCTATTGAAACTGCACTTAAACTTTCAAGAAAATATGGAAGAACTTTTGGTACAGAAAGTAAAAATGAAATAATATATATGGATAATTCGTTTCATGGACGTACCATGGGATCTTTATCAGTAACCGGACAACCTAAATATCAAGAAAATTTTAGACCTTTAATAGGAAATGTTAAGAGTACAAAATTTAATGATATGGAAGATATTAAGGGAAAGATTAATGATAATACCTGTGCTGTTATAGTAGAACCAATACAAGGTGAAGGTGGAATAGTATGTGCCCATAAGGAGTATTTGCAGCTTCTTAGAGATTTATGCGATAAATACAATGCTCTTCTAATTTTTGATGAAGTACAATGTGGTGTTGGAAGAAGTGGAAAACTATTTGCATATCAAAAATTTGGAGTAGTTCCTGATGTTATATGTATGGCAAAAGCTCTTGGCGGTGGTTTCCCAATTGGTGCAGTACTCGCTAAAGAAAAAGCAGCTTCTGCCTTTGTACCTGGTGATCATGGTAATACTTTTGGAGGGAATCCAATGGGGACTGCCATAGGACTTTGTATTTTAAATGAATTAATCGATGGAAAAGTAATAGATTCTGTAGATGAAAAAGGTGAATATATAAAATCAAAATTAGTTAAGCTTCAGGAAAAGTATAGCTGTATAAAGGAAATAAGGGGAATGGGTCTTCTTATAGGTATGCAGTTAAATGTATCTACTAAGACTGTTATTAGTAAATGCTTTGAAAAGGGACTTTTACTTATTACAGCAGGACCGGATGTAGTGAGAATTTTACCTCCTTTGAATGTAAAAAATAAAGATATTGATGATGCTTTTGAAATAATTGAAGAAGTTTTTAAGGAAATATAAGAAAAATCCTCACTTTATTAGTGAGGGTTTTTTATATTATAAAAATATTATTTATTTTTTGTAACAAACTCTTCAAGAGCTTTAGATAATTGATCAGGACAAGAAGTACCTCTTCCACCACAATCTATGCCCTTTAATTTCTTAATGGCTTCATTTACATCTAAACCTTCTACCAGTCGTGAAATGCCTGTAAGATTTCCATTACATCCACCTGCAAATGAAAGCTCAGTAACCTTGTTATCTTTTACTTCAAATTTTATTTCTCTTGAACAGACTCCCTTGGTTTTATATGTGTACATTAAAAATTACCACCTTCCCGTATTGTAAAAGTCATAGCAGCTTAAAACAATATATTAGTATTATTGATTTCAAGATACCTTAACTATCTTAAATATATACTAAAAATTTAAATACTGCAATAAGTGAATGACATAATAAGGAGCTTTTACATATTATAAATGTAGGGAGGGGAGGTACCTTGAATAATTTGTTTGTTTGTAATGGATATTCCGATAATATTTCTATAGTTGACATTAATTCCTTTAAGAAAGTTGGAGGAATTTCTTTAAAAAAAGATGAAAATGATAGAATTGGTCCCCATGGTATTTGTATATACAATAATAAATTACTTATTGCGAATAACTATAGTAATTCACTCTGCATAATAGATATAGAAAATAAAATTATAGAAAAAGATTTTTTCGTGGGAATGAATTGTAATGATGTTAAAGTTGTAAATGACAATGCTTATGTTGTTTGTGGCGATCTAAATAATATCATAAAGTATGATATTAAAGAAAATGAAATTAAAGAAGAAATACCTTGTGGGAATATGCCCCATAGTATTGATATACATGAAGCTTTAAACAGTATTGTGGTTTCTAATATGAATAGTGACAGTATAACATTTTTTAAATATAAAGATACAAATTTTATAAGTAATATTAGAGTGGGAGAATATCCAACAAAGGCACTTTTTAGTGAAGATGGAAGTCTCATTTTAGTTTGTGAAAGTAATATAGGTTCTGATAAATGTGGAAACATAAGTATAATTTCTTCAAAGGATTTAAGAATATTACACAAAATAGCTGTAGGAAACTCTCCAGTAGACATGTTTATAGAAAAAAATTTGTGCTTTGTATCAAATTTTGGGGATGGAAGTATTAGTATTATAGATTTAAGTAGATTTATGGAAGTAAGTAGAATAAAGGTAGGGGGAATGCCAAGGGGAATTGTAAAACACAAAGAAAATATTTATATTGGTGATAACTATAATAATTTATTGCTTTGCATAAATTTCAGCAACTATACAAAAAAGGCAATATTTATAGGAAAAGAGCCAACAGCAATGTTGCTCTTTTAATCATCTATTAGTGCCTTTATTATCTTTGTATACAATTCTGAAGAATTATTTTTCCATTTTAAACACAAATCTCTTGCCTGTTTATTTGATACTACATTTAACTTAAGATCTATAAGGGTAATATCATTTTCTATAGCTTTTAAATTTACGGTAAAGCTATTATTGGCTAAGGTATAGTCAGCAGTTAAACTTATTTCTTTTTTTATATTATTTAGATTAGATTGAATATAAGAATCAATAAGTTTCTTTTTATTTTCAGATACCCTATTAGAAAACATGGTAAGAACTTTATCTCCCTTTGATGTAACTGTAAGCCTATGTTTACCATCTATATTACTATATTTTATAAAATTGGCAGATATAAGTTCAGAAATGTATTCCTGCAGAGTAAAATAATTTATAAAATTATTTTTAAGTACTATTTCCGTTAATTGATTATTGGAAATAGGAAGTTTAATTTGTTTTAAAATATATATTAAAAGAAGCTTGTTTTCAGCTAATTCTAAAGTATCGTCAAACATCTTCTTTCCTCCTCACTATATAATCATAATATATTATAACATAAAAATTATGAAAATGAATCTATGATTATTAAAGAAATATAATAAGGCATATGAAAATAAATAACAAGTCAAAGATACGACGTATATTTTGAATCATACAAGGAAACAGGTCCTGATGATAGTGGTGCTATCAGAGGGTTCTGTTAACGTAGTATGATTCATAATAGACTAGTATACTGACTTGTTATTTATTTGAACATGCCTAGATTATTTATGCTCATTGCCATAATTTAAAATATATCAATGTAGAGCAATCAGTTTTTACTATATTATCACTAAATATTTTATTATTTATATTATAACTTTTAAAATATTTATTCATAAAATAGCTTGTACAGAATATAGATTACAAGAATATAAATTTTTGGGGGGATATAATATGCACATAATTGTAGTTAAGAAAAGTTTATTGAAAAAAGTTATTATTGGTATCTCAATATTAATTTTAGCTATTATTTTATTTATGGTATTTAATAAGAACTCTAAAAGTACCATGTTAGGTGAAAACAACAATCTTCCTATATACTCTGTGGATACAGAAAATAAAAATGTGGCTATAACTTTTGATACTAGCTGGGGAGATGATAATACTACAAAAATATTAGATGTATTAGATAAAGAAAAGGTAAAGGCAACCTTTTTTGTTATTGGAAGATGGGCAGATGAATTTCCAGATAAAACTAAAGATATAGCCAAAAGAGGACATGAAATAGGAAATCATTCAGACACACATATGGACTTTACAAAAATATCAAAGAATCAAATTATTAACGAAGTGGCAGCTGCAGATGCTAAAATTGAAGCGATTACTGGGACAAGACCTATTCTCTTTAGATTTCCTGAAGGTACATATAATGATAGTAGTGTTGCTTTAGTGGAGCAGACAGACCATAAATGTATACAATGGAATGTAGACAGTATTGATTGGAAAAATGATGGAGAAGACATAGAATTTAATAGAGTAATGAAAAAAGTTAAACCAGGATCTATTCTTTTATTTCATAATTCAGGAAAATATACTCCAAAAACTCTCACAAGAATTATAGATAAACTTAAAAGTGAGGGCTATAGTTTTGTAAAGGTTTCAGATTTAGTCTATAAGGACAATTATTCTATAGATAATGAGGGAAAGCAAATAAAAAAATAATCTATTGTAATTTGAATCAAATTTGTATTATAATGGAAATAAGGGATAAAATTATGTGAATAATTTATGGTATTTAGTAATAGAATTATTTTGTATAGATATTATAAGGGGTATATATAATATAATTATAAAAATAATTTTAGTTATATTTTGTTCATATCATGAATATCTATAATGTAAGTACTATAGAAAAATGTGGGGGAGAGGGATATAAATGGACAATTTAATGTTAAACAATAAGCTCTATCTAGAAGGAAAAATTTCTTCAAAGCTGGAATTCAGTCATGAGATGTACGGTGAGGGGTTTTATACCTTTAACCTAGATGTGCAAAGACTCAGTGATACAAAGGATACACTTTATGTAACTGTATCAGAAAGACTTATAACGGGAATGAATTTAGAAGAAGGACAAGAAATAATTCTGGAAGGGCAATTGAGATCCTACAATAAGTTTGTAGACGGTTCAAATAGACTTATACTAACTGTATTTGCTAGAAATATTGAAATTTGCACCGAAAAAAGTAAAAATCCAAATCAAATCTATCTTGATGGCTATATATGTAAAAAACCTGTTTATAGAACCACACCTTTTGGAAGGGAAATAGCAGATATGCTTCTAGCAGTAAATAGGGCATACAATAAATCTGACTACATACCTACTATTGCTTGGGGAAGAAATTCTAGGTTTTGTGAGTCATTAAAGGTTGGAGATAATATAAGAATTTGGGGAAGATTACAGAGTAGAGAATATCAGAAAAAGATATCAGAAGAGGAAGTTGTAAAGAAGATTGCTTATGAAGTTTCCATATCTAAAATGGAGAAAGTAAATAAAGATGCAGAAAACGATGTAGTAAACGTAGATGAAAATTTTAATGAAGAAGATTATAGAATGGGTAATATTAATAAGAATGCAATGTAAAAAAAAAATACTACTACTACTAC
>NZ_BAEV01000038.1 GCF_000246895.1 Clostridium arbusti SL206
ACACGTAGTATTGTAAAGTATTTTTTATAAGGAATTATTCTTTAATTAGAGAAAAAAGCATTATATTCTATTAAACTCTGTAATAGTAATATATATGCTCAACAAGTATATATTCCACAAATAGTGATAATTTACTATAATAATAGTATAGCTAAATACTTATAATATATTATGTTATAATTTTTTATATTTTTTATATTTTAATATCTCCTATTAATCATTATTAATTGAAGCAAGTTCTTAATTCAGGTGGGGATTCTTTTACCCCATCTGAATTTTAGAACTGCAAATGCATGGCTTACTTGGCGTCGAACTCCCACTTGAAGAAAAGCAGAGAACCAAAATCTTTTTTTTGATTTTGTGTGAATCGCTTTCATAGAGTGCGTGGGAGACTTACGCCAAGTTAGTCAGGTTAAATTCTATAAGTTTAATTGTAATTCAGTTTACACATTTACTACAAAAGGAAGTGATTTTATGATAAAACTAGTTTTAATAAGACATGGTCAAAGCGAATGGAATAAAGAAAATAGATTTACTGGCTGGGAAGATGTAGATTTATCTTCCAAAGGTATGGAAGAAGCAAGAACTGCTGGAAAAGTACTAAAGAATAATGGATATAATTTTGATATTGCCTATACATCTGTATTAAAAAGAGCAATAAAAACCCTTGATATTATACTAGATGAAATGAATCTTATGTGGATTCCTGTAAATAAATGCTGGAAGTTAAATGAAAGAAATTATGGTGGACTTCAAGGATTAAATAAAGCTGAAACTGCTAAAAAATATGGTGAAGAACAAGTTCATACTTGGAGACGTTCTGTAGATATACGACCACCTGCTTTAGATAAAACTGATAAAAGATATGCTGGTAATGAAGCTAAATACAGTGGATTAAACGAAAATGAAATTCCTCTTACCGAAAATCTGGAGGATACAGAAAAAAGGGTACTTGAATACTGGCATGAAGTCATTGTACCTGAAATAAAAAATAGTAAAAAAGTTATAATAGCTGCTCATGGTAATACACTTAGAGCACTAGTAAGATATTTAGATAAAATCCCCGGAAATGGAATAGTAAATTTAAATATTCCAACTGGAACTCCTCTTGTCTATGAACTAGATGAAAATCTAAAGCCAATAAAAAATTACTATTTAGGTATGAATGGTCAATTACCTGATGGTGCAGTTTCCTTAAATATACCTGTAATTGATGCTAAAGAAAAAGAGGATAGTTTCAAAACTTTAAGTGACAAAGCAAAAAGAATGCAACATAATTAGCTAGACAAAAAAGCAAAGCATTTTTCATTTGGCATTTAAAAATACAATTGAGAGTTAAAAATTTTTTTACTTTTAACTCTCAAATTTCCATTCTCTACCTTATTAACCTTCCATTCTTAATTTTCAACTTCATCCATAACTACAGTTGTATCCCATTCTGGCTTTGGCCCTCTTAAATAAGACATAATTGAGCCGGCTATACTAAATACAAAAGAAATTGTAAAAGCCACTCTAAGTCCGCTTAGAAACTGTCCTACAGCTATTCCCTTTGTTCCCACTTGCGTTCCTATGAAAAGAGCTTGCATAGAATCTTGGGAAATGCTAGATGATAAAATAGCCATTGAAATAGCTATACTTATTACGGTACCAGCATTATTCATCATCAATCGTAAACTTGCTGCAATTCCTCTCTCGTTAGCTGGAACTACACTCATTATTGAAGTTGTATTAGGTGAGAAGAACATTCCTGATCCAAATCCCATAATTAACATATATATTACTAGTTCAGTTAGTGAAGTACTCTGTGATATCCTCATCATTCCAAATAAACCTACAGCAGATATTAATAAACCTACAGAACTTAATACTCTAGCTCCATACTTATCTGCTAGTAACCCACTTATTGGTGATACAACCATCATTGATATTGCAAAGGGAGATAGAAGCATACCTGCTACAGTTGGATCTATACCTTTAATGCCTTGAAAATAGAATACAAGTAAAAAAGTTACTGCTCCTCTTGCAACTCCATTTAAGAGATTACTAGCATAAGCGAAGGCAAGAACCCTGTTTTTTAAAAGTCTTAAATCCAGCATTGGATAATCTATAATACTTTCTATCTTTACAAATATAATCATAAAAATTGCTGCAATTATAAACGCAGCTATAACTAATAAATTCAGCCATCCTACAAATCCGCCTAGAGATAAAGCCATAAGAAGTGCTAACATTCCTATGCTAAATGTTATTGTACCAAGCCAATCAAATTTTTGCTTTTCAGTAGATGGTTTCATCTCTTTAAGTTGAATTGCTGCCCAAAGTGTACCAATAATACCTATAGGTATGTTAATATAAAATATACTTCTCCAACCAACATTTATTAAAAATCCACCTAGAATAGGTCCTATAACTGCTCCTGTACTTATTACCATAGTATTTATACCTAAAGCTTTCCCCAGCTGCCTCTTTGGAAAAGCATCTGCTACTATTGCTGTACTGTTTGCCATCATTAAAGATGCACCAACCGATTGTATCATTCTGAAAATCAAAAGTTCCACTCCATTTTTAGACATAGCACAAAAGATTGAAGCTATTGTAAATACTGCAAACCCTGAAACATACAGCTTTTTTCTCCCAATCATATCTGCAATTCTTCCTATGGATGGAACAAGTATTGTAAGTGAAAGCATATACCCCATAATAGTCCATACTACTATACTCATACTTGCATTTAAGTCTTTCATAATTACAGGGAGTGCAATCATAAGAGTACTTCCACTCAGTACTGAAAATAAAGCCCCTAATGTAGTACATGAGAGAGCTACCCATTTATAATTTTCTTTTTTCATTTCCTCATCCGCCTCAATAAAATTTATTTTAATCTAATTAATTTTTCTAAAGTTTTATTATATTTTTCTTTTACCTTTTCTAATGCTATTTCTTTACTGTTTATAACTTGAATTTGTGAATTTATATCTGAAATATATTTTTCTATATCTACCTTATTTCCATTACTCGAATTATCAAGTTTAAGTGCATTATAAATATTGCTTTCAAGTTCAAAATAATCTTTAATTTCACTTATAGTAAAACCTACTTTTAATCTTAGATCTCTTACTCTTATTAATTTTTTTATATCTTTTTCATGATAAACTCTATAGCCACACTGATTTCTTTCAGGTTTTATAATTCCAAATTCCTCATAGTACCTTATAGCTCTTTTAGTAAGATCTGTTTTTTTAGCCACATCCTCTATTTTATAACAATTTTCATTCACAGTTAAACCTCCTATCAATTTTATATTCTATTCTTTATTAACCTTAACGTCAAGGTTAATCACATTTTAATAAACAGCTATAACTTTAAAAACTTATCTATGTTAACCTTTGCATTTATATATTTCTTATAAATTCATTAAAACTTAAAACTAATCATACTAAATATTTTCAATAAGTACTAATATGATTTCCAAGAATTTATTTTGAATACAATAATTATGATCATATTCTCATAATTATAAATAAACACTATCAAATTAGATAAAATTTGATAGTGTCTATACTTATTTTACTTTAATTATGAATGTTAATTTAAGAATCTTTTATCAATTTTAAGACAGATTCGTACTTGAACAATTATTTTCAAGATAAGGATTTAACTTCTTTACAGTAGCTTAAATCCTTAAATAGTACCTAAACTTTTCTACACAAAATTCTTTATATTTTCATCTCTACTAAATCTGTAAGCTGCTACTATGAAAAATGTGAAGGCAAAAGCTAATATAATTAAAATATTAAGACATATACTAGAAAAATTTCCATTAGTCTGGAGTTTTTCTATGGCTGAAATTACCCATCTTTGAGGAAGAAAATCTGCAATCTTTCTTGCTGCATCAGGCATAAAATCTACAGGGAAAAAGCATCCACTAAGCATACAAGTTGGTGTAACTATTAAATTCATTAGTACATTTGACTGCGTAGAGTCCTTTGAAAATGCTACCAAAAGTAGTCCAAGTCCTATAGCTACAAATCCAAAACATAAAAGTATTATATAAAGCTGCCAAAAAGGTACATAGGTTTGGATTTTAAAAATCTTTGTCATAGCAAGTAACGTAATAAGAGACTGAATTGCTACAATAGCAAAATTGGAAATTACATTGCTGAATATATATATCTTAGAACTTACAGGTGCAGAACATATTCTAAAATAAGTTCTATTCTTCTTTTCCTTAAGAATAATTTCTGCAAAGGAGCTTGCCCCTACCATCATAAACATAATCAAAAATCCAATACTTTGAGAGGTCATACTTTTACCCTTTGTTGTATCCTTTACACTTACGGATTTAAAGGATAGGCTATTTTCCTTTGAACTCTCATATATCTTATTAAATATCTGTTTGTTACCTTTAGAAGCTTTCCAAATATCAATTAAATTTCTTAAATATATATTAGAATAGTTATTTATCCAGACAGTAGAAGATTCTCCTTTTAGCGATAGTATTTCTGGCTGCTTTAGTGAATTATTATAAACACTTCCTTCAAAACCATTTGGAATAGTAATAACACAATCCACTTTCCCTGCTGCAACTTCTCCTTTAGGATTTTCATTATTTATATCAATTACCCTAAGACTATCTTGTTTTTCAATAGCCTTAACAAAATCAGTTGATAAACTGCTTTTATCTTTATCTATAATGCCTATCCTTACAGAACTATTCCCCACATTGCTATATATCATTATTGGAATTAATATAAAAACTACTGGCAACACAAAATATGAAATTATACCTTTCTTCTTTCCAAAAGTTACTTTTAAATTATTCATAGCTAACCAAATTAAATTTTTCATACTATACTGCCTCCTTTCTATAACCCAAAGATGAGATTCCTATAAAAATAGCAGCTATTAATAAACTCATAATTATGGCAATACCTACAGAGCTGAAATCATTGCTATATATAACCTTAAACATGGCTTGATTAATCCATTTTACAGGAGATATATTAGTTACTAACTGTACATTCTTACCCATACCATCAATTGGGAAGTATCCTCCTCCTAAAAAGGAGAATATAGTACTTAACATACTTAATAATCCATTTAGTGCTGCACTATCCTTTATTATAAAAGACATACCCGCTCCAATACTTACCATCATTACAGCTTCTGCTAATGCCATAATAAATATAGTTCCTATATGATTTCCCCAGTAGGCATGAAATACAAACTTGCTAAAAGCTATGATTACTGCAATTTGTATTGCAGAATAAATAACATTACCAAGTATCTTACCCATTAATATCTTATACTTGCTTACTGGAGTGCAAAACAGACGATTTGCTGTTTTTGTTGTCTTTTCCCCAACTATTGAATACATTCCATTCATGGAAGAATAGAGTATTATAAGTGTCAGCATGGTTACTGCATAATAATCCATGGCCTCTGGCTTCGTCTTACTATTCAATGAAATATTTTTAACTAAACCTCCATAGTTTGTATTACTGTTAATTTTAGCTAAGACACTTGGACTAACTTTAGCTATTTCCATTACAGCACCGTACCTTTGAAGAAATGATTTCATCATAGATTCTACAACGTCACCTTGAATGCCAGCTAGATCACTTTTGTATAATTCCATTCCCTTATCATTTATTTTGAGAAAGCAAGTATACTTACCATCTTTAACAGACTTTAAACCTTCATCCGCTGTCTGTACCTTTGAAAACTTTATTCCAAGAGAGTTTCCTTTATCTATAAAGCCCTCAAAACCCTCTGACAAATACCCTTTACTTTCCTCAATATATGTTACACTTATATTTTTAAAAGTTGAAGAATTACTAAAAACTCCAGACAGTACTGTACCCAATATAAAAATTAGTACTATGGGAAATAATAACCCCATCAAAATTGATTGTTTATTTCTAAAAGTTTGCTTTATCTCTTTAAATGCTATAATAAAAACACTCATAATTTTTCCTCCTAATCCCTAAGCTTTCTACCTGTAAGAGTGAGAAATACAGTTTCTAAATCAGGTGTCTTTGTCTCTACATTTTTTATATGAATATCCATTTTAGTAAAATAAAGAATTAGTTTATCTAGATTATTTACATCTTGTGAACTACTTATTTTAACAATATTGTCATCTAATTCGGCACTTATAACTCCATTGATCCCCTTAAATTCATCTAAGTCCAAATTATTAACTGATTGCACCGTTACCCAAACTGTATTTGTATTGGAAATGCTGCTCTTTAATTCTTCCTTTGTTCCTTCTGCAATGAGCTTTCCATGATCTACTATGCCTATTCTTGTACATATTTCCTCTATTTCTTCCATGTAGTGACTTGTATATATAATTGTACTTCCCATTTCATTTAATTTTTTAACGGATTGCAATATATGATTTCTGGATTGAGGATCAATTCCAACAGTAGGTTCATCCATTATAATAACCTTAGGTCTATGGGCAATAGCACAGGCAATATTTAAACGTCTTTTCATTCCACCAGAAAATTCTTTTGGAAAACTTTTAGCCTTGTCTAAAAGCCCTACAAATTCAAGAGCTTCTTCTACTCTTTCCTTTAACTCCTTTCCACGAAATCCATACAACCCTGCAAAGAAGTTAACATTTTCATAAGCGGTAAGATCTTCATATATAGCTATATCCTGAGGCACTATGCCTATATTTTTCTTAGCAAATATTTTATTTTTTCTTATATTCTTATTTAAAATTTCAATAGTACCCTCATTAGGAGCTAACAGCCCGCAAATCATATTTATAGTCGTACTCTTTCCTGCTCCATTTGGTCCTAGGAGTCCATATATTTCTCCTTCCTCAATTCCAATTGTAATATTATCTACAGCAGACATATTCCCAAATTTTTTAACCAGGTTTTCAATTTTTACTACTTTCATAAAATCATTCCTCTCTATATAATCTTAAATAAAGCATTAATTACATCTAAATCTTAGAATCATATTTCTATAATACTTACATCACTAAAGGATACATCTAGCTGTATATAATAGCATGGTAATCCTCTTCTATATTCCCTAGTGGCATAACTTTCTTCACCAAAAGTAATACTATTATTACTTGGGAGTCTAACATTTGAAAAGCTTGTATCTATCCTTATAATTGCTGGTACATCTGGATTTACCTTTATAACACATTTAGAAAAAGTTACATCAATTTTTATATTTTTATCCTGAAGTGGTACTGGTAATTCAGTGCAATCCAATACAGCATTAGAAAAGGTAAAATCATATTTATTGTGAAGCTCTGTTGCCTTTGTTTCTCCATTCATAAACATTCTGTCCATTTTGTTATATTTATTTCCATTATTACCCTTCTTCAATATAAACAAAATAAATCCTATAACTAGCAATATAAAAATAACTGTGAATGCAAATTTTAATATATGAGGTCCTATAATAATAACTACAACTATAATCAATAAAATTGTCCATATATTATAATTTTTCACTTGTACACCTCTCTTCATTTTTCTAATTTCAATTAAAAATCTTTTGTTTTATATCTTAATTCTTTATCTATTGACATAAATCTTTATAATATGAAGTATTACAACCACTAGTAATGATATGAATTAAATGCTTTTGAATTTCTAAAGCTTCTATACTTATTATAAAAGAAATGGTGAGCCTATAATAGTACATAAGCTCACCATTCTTATATGAGAATATTCATATTTTATATATGAGAAAAGTCATACCGTTCCCCCGTTTAAATAATAAATTGCTATTTGTGTTCTGTGATCAAGTCCTGTTTTATTCAGTATTGAAGTTATATAGTTTGCTACAGTTCCCTCTGATATATAGAGTTCTTTTGATATTTCCCTATTAGATAATCCCCTTGATATGCTTTCTATTATTTCAAATTCTCTTTTAGAAAACAAACTCTTATCTATACTCTTATTTTTACTACTTGTAAGTCCTACCTTGATTTTATCAAAAACTATGTCTTGAATCACTGTATTACCGCCGTATAGCATTCTTATGGCATCCTTTATTTTATCTGGTGGATTACTTTTTAAAAGATATCCTTTTGCGCCATTCTTAATAGCATCATTTATATACTCATCATCATCAAAGGTAGTTAAAATCAATACCTTGGTAGATGTATTACTGCATATTTCCTTTGTAGCTTCCACTCCATTTTTTACAGGCATCCTTACATCCAGCAGTGCTACATCCACTTCATTTTCCCTGCAGTATTTTGCTGCCACGTCACCATTTTCAGCACAATATAGAATTTCAAAATTGTCATCCATACCAAGAATCATTTTGAATCCTTCTCTAACGATAGCATCATCATCTGCTATCAACAATTTTATTGCCATGGTTACCCCCTATATTTTTAATTCTTAAATATGTATTTTATAGCACCATTACATATTTTATAATCACCATTACATATAATAATTAAAAACATATAACTAGCCTTTCCATATACAATTTAGAAATTAATAATTAAATTTTATACTCTATAAATTTAGAATAATGACAATAAAAAACATTATAAATTTTTACACTAGTAAAATCATTTAAATTGTATATTATATAAAATCTATTTTACTGTATCTATAAAGGCAACAGGTTTATAATAGAAAAACCCTTTGAACCATCAAAAATCACTTTTCCCCCCACACTGCTGCATCTTTCTTCCATACCTATTAGTCCAAGACTCTTTTTTATGTTATTTGCTCCAATTCCATTATCCCTTATTTCAGCCTTAATAAATTTACCTAGTACTTGTATATTAACAGAAATAAGCGATGCTCTAGAGTATTTTAATGCATTAGTAAGTGCTTCACCTATGTTATCGCCTATTACCTTCCACTGAACTGAAGAAACTACATCTAGATTTTCCGAATGTAGCAAAGTAGTTTTTATATTATTGTTTACAGAAAACTCCTCAAGCAAAATTTTAACTCTATTGATTCCAACTTGTTCTGAAGGTGGTTTTATATTTTTTAATGATGCCCGTATACTTTCTGTTCCATCTCTTAAGATATTTATAACTCTTTCAATTATTTCTTCTGCCTTTTTATTATCTTTATTTAGAAATAATTTTGCTGCTTCAAGTTGTATGGTACTGCCTGACATAGCATGACCTATTTTATCGTGTATTTCCTGTGAAAGCTTATTCCTTTCCTCTAGTCTTGATAGATACCTTATATGCATTTCATAATCTGAATTCTTATTTAATCTTGTAGAAAGTAAATGAATTCTTTCTCTCATATAATCATTTTCTTTTAATATTTTCTGTATTCTTTTAGTATATTTATAGCATGATATATATACTATATAACTTATTAACATTATACTAATATAATCTATTTTCATATTAATATCTAAGAAATACAATGGTATTAATGCTATTATCATAGGCGCAAATATTATATCAGTCAAATCAAAAAATAATTCAAATATACTTATAGGTAAAAGTAATGTAAATATGGGATCTAAATAGTATAAATATCTGACTATAACTATTATTAATAAAAACAATAATGCCTTTTTAAATTTATTATATTTTACTAAATAAATAGCAGCATTAGCAGATATGTAAATCAAAATAAACAATACTACTTGAGGAATTGACTTAGTTCCAATAACATAGTATCTCAATACACAATAAAATAAAATTACAAGTTTACTTGCACTAATCCACTGTTCCATTAAATATACGCTCCCTGTTTAAATACCATAAACACTTCTCCGTCCATCTGCAATCTCCACATATATCTTTCACATCTTCAATAGTTTTTAATTTCTTATTTACCAAATTAAATGCATCCTCTGCACTTATTATATATTGTTTTTTTAGTTCTAATTTGCTTAGTACTATGTCATCCATATTATCAACTTCTTTATTACTGCACTGCTGATTTTTATTGTTAGTACAAACGCTACAAATTTCATCACAGCTATTAATTAAATTTATTTTGCAATCTAAATTTTCTCTTATATAATTTACTATTTTACTCATATGTGCAACAAAATCATCACTGTAGCCATATCCTTGAAATCCCTGCATACATAGAAAATGATGTGCTCTTATATTTAATATTTCTTTATCCATAGATTCTCCTTTTCACATTTCATTTTACACGGTATTTTAATAAATGGGAATAATAAGTATATAAGTTAAATAAAAATGTGCCTTAAATTAGAATTCTTCTTACATAAAAAAGTTAACAATTATTTATTATTAGAGAACTTGATTTATTTATTAAAAGTTATATACTTTTTATTATAAGATAACTATTCTCAATAGTATCTTTACATAATATTAAAATAAAGGATGGTATTTATGAAAGACTTAAAAGAAATATATGAAAACAGAAGAGCAGTTAACTTCTTTGACAAAAGTAAAAAAATTGAGGATAAAACTTTAGAAGATATTATAAATCTAGCTATACTTGCTCCATCAGCTTTTAATCTTCAACCTTGGAAAATTATTGCTGTAAAATCTGAAGATGCAAAGAAAAAATTATGTCCATTAGCCTTTAATCAGCCAAAGATTTTAGAAGCTCCTGTAACTTTAATAATTACAGCTGATAAAAATGGTTTCCTGCCTGATAAAAAAGCGTGGTCAACCTTTGAGGCACAAGCTGGCAAAGAAAGTACTGAGGGTGCAAAACAGTTTGCTCATTCACTTTATGGTACTTCTGAGGAGAAAAAAATAAAATTTGCTGAAAGTAATGCTGGCCTTTTGGGCATGTCCATCATGTACGCAGCACAATATTACGGAGTGGATTCTCATCCAATAAATGGAATTGACTTTGATGGTATACGAAAAGAATTTAGCTTAGATGAAGATACAAATGTAGTTATGCTAATTACCTTAGGATATTTTGATAAATCTAAACAATTATACCCAAGACTCAAGAGATACCAGTATTCTGAAATAGTAACAGAAGTTTAAATTTTTTCCATTAAATAAGTAGAATGTACTATGAAAACTTTTTATTTTTAAGTATAATATAAGTATAACTATTATGCATCTGAAAATAAATAACAATTCAAAAATGCGACGTATATTTTAAATCATACAAAGAAACAGGTTCTGTTGACGCAGTATGATAAAAAATAGACTAAAATACTGACTAGTTATTTATTTGAATATGCCTTATCTAAATTATAGAAAAGGATGTGTTATATATGTCTACAAATAAAAAGAAAATATTAATTCCACTAGACGGTACTGATAGAAGTATGCATTCACTGGATTATGTGAAGGAATTATTTAAAAAAGAAGATGTAACCATAACCATTATGCATGTTTTAGAAATAGTTATAATAAATGATATGATGCTGTCTGATACTGTAGTAACCAACTCACAAAAGGAAAGCGATTTACTTATGGAAAGAGCTAAGGCACAACTTCAAGGTTATAATGTTGAAACTTATAATCCTTTTGGATATGCAGGTGATGAAATAGTAAGAAAAGCTAGACAAGATAAGTTTGATATTATAGTTATGACGAAATCTTCAAAAAAAGGATTAGCCAAAATGATAGGTTCTGTAACTAGAAAAGTATTACAAAATACAAGTACCTTACTTATTATTGTTCCTGAATAAAAATACTTTAATTATTATAAAGGGAGTACATGAAATATACTTATATTTCATGTACTCCCTTACATATATATTTGATAATTTATTATTAAAATTTTATTGATACCAAACAATCCTGTTTTATAGATAAACAATTTAATCTGTACTAAATTTTATTAAATATAGGACACTCTTCTTCAGTATGCAGCGAAACCTTCAGTACATCATATAGTTTTTCTAATTGCTTTAAAATTTGCTCTGTACGTTCATCATTCTTAATTAGCAAATACATCTGACTAGTATTTCCATCTTCTAATCTTGAACACAGTATTCCTTCAAGGTTAAAAGCTCTTCTTGAAAAAAGCCCTACTATATGTGACATAACTCCTGGATGATTGTTTACTATAAGCTGAATTACATAATTATCATTGTCCTTCATACTACTCACCACCTATCATTTCTGAAATACCACAACCTGGCTGAACCATTGGAAATACATTTTCAAATTTATCAATAGCTATGTTTATTAAGCAAGATCCTTTATTACTTAATACTTCTTTAAGAACTTCCAATGGATTTTCACTATTCTCATCAATACTGTATCCCTTAATTCCAAAGCCTTCACTTATTTTTGCAAAGTCTGGACTAGTTGAAAATCTTGATGCCATATAGTGCTCATTATAAAACAATTGCTGTTGCTGTCTTACAAGTCCAAGATGTCCATTATTCAATATTATTATTTTTACATTTAAATCTAAGTCTGCTAGAGTAGCAAGCTCTTGAATATTCATTAAAAACGACCCATCTCCTGAAAAACAGACTACCTGCTTATCCGGATTAGCTACTGCAGCACCAATAGCTGTAGGAAGTCCAAATCCCATAGTTCCAAGTCCCCCAGAAGTTAAAAATGTTCTAGGTGCATTAATAGGATAAGCCTGAGCAGTCCACATTTGATGCTGTCCTACATCCGTAGTAATAATAGTATCTTTTCTAACTAATTTACTTACAGTTTTAATTATATTTATTGGATGAAAACAATCATTTTCATCTGGAAAAACCATAGGTTTTTCCTTTTTAATACTTTCAATGTAGTCTATCCAATCTTCTCTCTTTTCCTCTTCTAATAGAGGAATAAGCTCATTTAGTACAGTTCCTACATTCCCACAAATTGAAAGATAAGATTTTTTAATCTTATCAATTTCAGCATCATCTATATCTACATGAATTATTTTAGCATCTGGACAAAACTTATTTACATTTCCGATAGCTCTATCATCAAATCTTACACCAAAGGCCAAAAGTAAATCTGCCTTATTTAATAATAAATTGGTATATCTAGCTCCATGCATACCAAGCATACCCATAAATAATGGATCTTCTATAGGAAAATTTCCAAGTCCCATTAATGTTGAAGTAACTGGTATATTATTTTTCTTTGCAAAGTCATATAAGGCTTTTCCAGAGTTAGAATTAGTTATTCCTCCACCTATATAGAGAATAGGCCTTTTAGCTTCATTTATTATCTTTGCAGCTTTAGAAACTAATGAATTATCAAATTCATGCTTTTCTTCATAGTTTTCAATAACTGGCCACTGCTCAAACTCAAATTCTTCATTCTGTATATTCTTAGGTATATCAACCAATACCGGACCTTGACGTCCACTTTCAGAAATCCTAAAAGCTTCTGGTATAACTTTAAATAACTCCTCTACAGAACGAACGAAGAAATTATGCTTTGTTATAGGTATTGTAAGTCCATAGATATCTACTTCTTGAAAAGAATCTGTGCCCACATAAGAGTACGGTACTTGCCCAGTCACCGCAATTATTGGAACAGAGTCTAGTTTTGCATCTGCAATTGCAGTTAATAAATTTGTTGCCCCTGGTCCAGATGTAGCAAAACAGACAGCAGCTTTTCCAGTAGAACGTGCTATTCCCTGCGCTATAAAAGCAGCTCCTTGTTCATGTCTTGCTAATATATGTTTAATGCTACTATTGAATAGTGAATCATATAGAGGAAGATTAGTTCCTCCTGGAATTCCAGCAATTACTTTTACTCCACATCTTTCCAGCAATTTTATAGTAATTTCAGCCCCAGTTAATTTCATATAAATACCTCCATAATTTTAAATATAAAAAAAGCTTCGTCCAACTAAGGACGAAGCTATAAACTCCGCGGTACCACCTTTTTTCGTACAAAATGTACACACTTTGAAAAGTATATAGTATACTTTAAATCCCTTTAACGGTAGGAATCCGTCAAACTCTACTCTCACTTAGATTTCTATTTGAAGCTCCAAGGCTACTTTCTATATACCTATCATGAGAAATTTCCACCATCATTCCCTCTCTTTATTTCCAGAATATATATACTACTCCTATTCAAAGCTTTTAAATTATAATTATATACTGTTACAAAATTTTATTACTTAATTCCACTATTGTCAAGTACTTTATTATTTTATTAAAGCTCCTTCATAGCCAATTTTCCTTCAATCCAATCAACAAATTGTCTTGCAGTTCTAGCAGAACGTCCATTATACCACATTTCCCATTTTATAGCTTCACTGTGCAATAATTCTTTATCAATATTAAGATTTCTCTTTTCTGCTATCCCATCTACAATATTTAAGTATTCCTTTTTATCTGGAGATGAGAATACAACATTAATACCAAATCTATCTGCAAGAGAAAGCTTCTCCTGAACACTATCTCCTCCACGTACTTCGTCATTAGATCTCTCGCTAAAGTATTCTTTTACTAAATGTCTTCTATTTGAAGTAGCATATATTATTATATTTGATGATTTGTGTTCAAGTCCACCATCAAGCATTGCCTTAAGTGCAGTATAACTTCCCTCATCATCTGCAAATACTAAATCATCTATAAATATAATAAATTTTTGTGGTCTATCCTTAAGTGTTCTTATTATATCAGGGAAATCTGTAAGATACGCTTTAGGTACTTCAATCATACGTAGTCCCTCTGTATAATATCTATTAAGTATAGCTTTAACCGTAGAGGATTTACCAGTTCCTCTATCTCCATGAAGCAATGCATTATTAGCAGGGAATCCCTTTAAGAATTGCTCTGTATTTTCTAGCACCACTTTTCTTTCATCTTCATAACCTATAAGGTCTGAAAGACAAATTGGATCTGGGTGCTTAATTCCTTTACAAAAGCCTGTATTATTTTCACGTTCCCATACAAAAGCTTTATAGGTTGCGAAGATTCCGCAGCCATAATCTTTATGGAACTTCTCAAGTTTACTAATACATTCAGACCATTGACTACTTAAATGGAATACTTCTTTTATTTCCCTTACATGATCTGGACAATCTCCTAAATCTTCTCTACTTTCAACATACCATTCTGGAAGTTTTTCTATTATGTATTTGAATTCACTGTCATCAAAATATCTTGACAATTGACTTTTTATAGTATATGGATTTAATTTTGAAATTAATTGAAGATTTACTAAATCATTCGATGCTGCTTTTTCAATTAAGCCTTCATTTTCATCAATAATTTTAGTTTGTGCTTTTAATGAGAATGGATTTTCATCAAAAATAACCTTATTAATAATATAATCTTCCAAAGAGTTTGTACCACTTTCTGCCAATGAAAAAAAGAAGTTATTATATAAATTAGTAACACAAGATAGTTCAACTTTACCAATATCTATATAATCAAGAAGTAAGCGTAAACTACTTACCACCTTATCATCAAGTAAATTTCTATAAACGGAAATAGAATCTAACGCTAGCTTTGTACTTCTTATTTCAAAACTAACTGAAAAAGTTGCATTTTCCACCAAAAGCCCTCCCAACAGACTAGAACATAATTTAAAATATATGATACTCCATATATGTAAAAAAATCAATAAAAAAGCCTGGTAAAGGATTTGTATATCCCTTTACCAGACAAGCCTTTATATTATTTAGCGGCATTCAAAGCTTTGTATCTCTCTTAAATCAATACCAAAATATATCCATCTTCGGCCATTCCATCTAAAGCCTGAAGCAGATCTTCTACCTACAAAAGTAAGCCATGCCCAGAAGCCTCTTCCTCTTCTTGGCCAAATGTATACAAATCTAAAAAGACATGGTCTTATTGAACCAGGATCTACAGCCATAACCTGTGGTCCGCCCGGTCCACCAGCTGAATGAAATTGCTGTGGTTGAGCTGGAATAGATGATGGTGGTGGTCCAGATGGGGCAGTTGGATTAAACTGTCTATCATCATATTGCCTATCATCATATTGTCTATCATCATATTGAAAATATCCAAATGGTTCAGGTGGCATATGTCTATATGAGTAATATGGTACTGCCCCATAGGGTGGTTCCTCATATGGAGGTACTTCAAACTCTTGAAAAGAATCATCATTTTCTAAATTGTAAAATTCTTCACGATTTTCATTTTCTGGTTCTTCTGGCTCTTCTGGCTCTTGGTATCTATTATAGCTATAATACATAATTACACTCCTATTTTTTTGATTGCACTATACTATATGCATATTTAATAAAAAAGGTAACACTGTTTTAAAAAACAACATAAATTATATTGTAGTGAAAACTAAACATTAATAATATAGGAGGATTACTATCCTATGAGAATTCATAGACAAATTAGGCATTTAAGAAAACCAGTAAATCCTGATATTACTAGACAACGTATAGATAGATCCAACATTGAGTTAAATAGTGAGCGAACTAAGGAAGACTATTTATATTTTGATATTATTTCTAGAAAGAGTACTAATACCTTTGTTAAACAACATAGTACTTCTGTTAATATTAAACCTAATAGTGATAGAGATGACATAGATCATCTGAATAGTTCTGTTAAAAAAATAAATTTTTCCATCACACAAAATACAGATAGTTATATTATGAAAGATATTGTACCAGATAAAATAGCTAATACTACTAATTCAAATGTATATGACAATTATGCCCCTGTGGTATTTAAAAATTTAAATTCTACAGTATTTGCATCTAATAATGCGGGCAAAGAAGAAGTTACTATACACGTTGATGATTCAATACCATTTAACAATTTATCTGTAAACTCTGGTTCTAGCATTACACAAATAAAAAGCGATGTATTTAAAATCAATACTCCTGGAACCTTTAAAATAAATTTTATACTATATACAACTAAATTCTCACCTCTTGGAAGTGCCAGTATAGTTGTAGATGATAATCCAATTGATACCCCTACTACTTTAATAACTGCCGGAACACCTCTTATAAGCCATGGAATTTTCAACTTAAAAGACGGTGATCATAAAGTTAGAATAGTAGTTTCAGGTTTAGACTTATGTCTAAGTCCTAAGAAAAATGCAAGCATAATTATCGAACAATTGAATTAGAAATACATGATTTTATAAATCATATTTTTAGTAGTAAAATTACTAAAAGCTGTCTCACTATGCATAGATATATTGTGAGACAACTCATTTTTTGTATGAATTATAATAAGTCCTATTATAATCATACTTTTAACATAATTTCTATTTATTTTCAGATGCCTTATTTATTTTTAATATACTAATTACATTTTTTACCATGGCATAGATAGGTACTACTGCAAAAGCTGCAAAAGGTCCTGCAATAGCAATAGCCGCGATTACTAAAAATATATCTGTTAAAGGATGTATTTTCATACTTTTAGCCATTATAGCCGGAACTACTACTCTCCCTTTTAAGGTCTGAACTATAATAAAAACAATTATAAGCTTAACAACCATAGAAAATCCCATACTCAAAGCTATTACCACAGGAATTATCATGGATATAAAGAATCCAACAAAGGGTATAAACGCAAGAAGAAAGGTTATAGAAGAAAGTAGCATTGCATTTGGCATTTTTATTATTACATAACCTATAAATATCATTATTGCTAGAGAAAGTGCTACTTTTGCCTGCCCAGTAACATAATGACTTAATATATCATCACTATTATCACATATATTAGCTAAAATATTCCTATACCTTTCAGGTACAAAGCTTATTATTTTTTTCTTAAGTTTATGACCGTCTTTTAACATATAAAAAACTATAACAATTATAAGAAAAACCATAGAAAAAGCATTCATAAAATAACCTACAATTTTCTTAAAACTATGTCCTATACCCTGAAGATAATGCTTCACCATTATAGTGGCCAAATTGTATATTTCATTTACATTTATAAAATTATTAACCCAGCTTATAACTCCATCAATATGGTTCCTATCATTTACTATTATCCAAAGTTGACCAGTAATTTGTTGAAATTGTCCATATATATAAGTTCCAAAATAGGAACTTATCCCACTTAAAATAAAGGTAAATATACTTAAAGTAAGCAGGCTTGACTTTCCATAGCCTAAACCCTTTTTAATGAAGATATTATTTAAAGGTCTTATTATGTAATATATAAGTATAGAAACGAATAATGGAATTAAAAAAGCTTTGTTTATCACATTGATAAATCTTATAATAAAGTTCATTTTACCAATAAAACTAAAAGCTAAAAGAGTTAAATTTATTATTATCAAATAGAAAATTATCTTTTTTTTCAATTTATCACTTCCTAAAAAACTTAATGATTATAATTATATTGTGAGCATAAAAAAAAAAATAATCCCTGCTTTATTAAATTAAAGCAGGGATTATTTTTATCCAAGTTTTTTAGTTATATCATAAATATCATTTATGGCCTTTAATAGAGTATTCATTTCATTCTTATTGAATACTTCCATTCTTTTTTTTAGCTTTATTGTCATTTCCGATTTTGCATCACGTAGAAATTTATCTCCGCCCTCTGAAAGCTTAACATTAATTATTCTTCTATCCTTGCTATTAATCATTCTTTCAACCAATCCATTATCGATAAGTTTATCAATCATTGGGGTTAATTGTTGCTTTGATATAAGCATTTTATTAGATAATTCCGACATAGTCAGTATTTCATTATTCTTCATCATGAACAAAGCATTATATTGCAATAGACTAAGACTAGGCTTTATTTCAAGTTCTAAAGGTCTTATAAGCCTCTTTTCCATTGTTGGAAGTAAAAGCAAGAGCTTGTCTACAACTTCCTCAAGACTATTATTCAATTACTATCACCTCACTATTACAATTATACCTTATATAACTAAAAAAATAAATTGTATGTAGGCTGAGAATTTATGGTAAATACATTTTGAAATAAGAAAAGACCAGAATAAGGAATCAAAAATAATTTTTCTCTTATTCAAGCCTTTTTATTTAAACTCTTTTAATTTATCTACACAATAAATCCTTAAAGATCTTTATATGCAATTTTTCATCTAAAATTATTCTAGCAAGAAGCTCTTTTATACACTTGTTATGAAGCTTTTCAATGTGTCTTTCATATTGCTCTATTGCTTTGTACTCACCTTTTATAGCAAGTTTTATTCTATCTTTGGTACAATGTCCATAAGGTACGCAGTCACTACACCAAATTTTACAGTCACCACTTCGAAACTTTGGTTTCACACCAAGATCACAAATAATACGTCCTAACATATCAAGATGAGACATTTCCACTATAGCTATTTGAAGAAAAGTCTTAGATACACATTTATCACTAGTAGTCATTTGTGCATATATATACTGAGATATTGTAGTATATTCACTAACACAGCAAGATGCATAGTCATCTAAAAGTATTGCAGCATCATGTTTATCCTTTTTACAAATCTTAAAGGATGGATACGGTAAGTTTACTCTAAAGTATGAACTATTTTCAAAACCCAATATTTACACCTCCTACCCTAAAGCATCTTCAAATAAATAACTAGTTAGTATAATAGCATCTCTTTGACTTGTTATTTATTTTTACATGCTTAATACTATAATATTTGAAATAGTCCATACATGTACTAAAAACAATTATTTTTTAAGAGTATTTTCCAAATAATTTACTATATATTTTATAGGGTCATCATTATTTGAAGGGCAAATATACTTTGCTAACTTTACAAGCTTTTCATTTCCATTTTTTACACAAAATCCATATCCAGCTTTCATAATCATCTCCGTATCATTCATATTGTCTCCTACTGCAATAGTCTTATCTAAATCTATATCTAAGTTTTTGCACAGTTTTACCATTGCATGACCTTTTGAAGTTTCTCTTGGAATTATTTCTAAATAGTTTTCTCCACTTCTTATTAGATTAACACTTCCAAAAGTATCTATGAAGCTTTCTTCTAGGCTATTAAGCTGATCTTCCTCCCCCAGTATAAGCACTTTAGTCCAATTCTTTTCCCATATATTATCAATATTATAATAAACTTCATATCCCTTTTTAGAGAATCTCTCTGTAAATCTACAGGGGTTGTATATATACACATTTTCCTCGCAGTAGATTTCAAGCCCAAGGGAACTGTCATAAATTTTAACTTCTTTTACTACTTCTTTTACTGGCTCTTCCAAAGACAGTTCATATATTGTTTGTTGTTTTCTATAGTCATGAACTTTTGCTCCATTATACAATATTATAGGAGCATTTATTGTAAGCTTATTTAGATATCTTCCAGCAGATGCCATGGTTCTTCCTGTGGCAATAGTAAATATACCGCCTTCTTTAATGAAGTACTCTAGAGCCTTAATATTCTCTTTAGATATATCCCCTATATCATCTATAAGCGTTCCATCCATATCAGAAATTAATAAATATCCTTTAAATTTAGTATCCATAAATTCTCCATTTCTATTTCAGCCATAATACTTATTTTATTAAATTATATAGTAAAATTGACTGTTATTGAATAAAAATTTAAATTGATAATAGAAAAAAGTATTGTGAAATTAAAATCAGCACTATGAGATAAGATTATCTTATAGTGCTGATTTTTAACTATTTAAAACCTTAAAGCTACAAGTGTTAATACAATTAGAATGACTCCTTAACTACTGTATCAGTTAAAGATTTTCTAGCAGTGTCATGCCTATCTGGTGAAGCTGGTTCTTCTGCTCCATAACCAATACCAATAATATTCACTGGTTCCATGTTGTCTGGTATGTTAAATTCTTCTCTTATTACCTTTGGATCAAAATAGCATACCCATATAGTGCCAAGCCCTAATTCAGTGGCCTGAAGTACCAAATGAGTTGAAACTATTGCAACGTCTGTTTCTGCAATATCTTTATTATCATAAGGTCTTTTCCAGCTAATACTATGATCTTCGCATACAATTATTGCTAGGGGCGCACCATAAACATTCGCACCTTTTTTTAGTTTTGTAAATCCTTCTTCTTTTGTTATTACAATGAGTTTTTGTGGCTGAGTATTAGCTCCTGTTGGAGCAACTCTACCTGCTTCAAGTATTTTTTGAAGTTTTTCCTCCTCAACTTTTTTGTTTTCATATTTACGTACTGAATAACGAGTTTTAGCTAACTGTAAAAAATCCATTCTTATCATCCTTTCAATTTAAAATTACGAAAAAGCACGTTTATATTGTTCTGGAAAATCAATATTCAAATTTTTAGATTTTGCTGCATTTAAAACCCAATAAGGATTTCTAAGTAATTCTCTACCAAGAGCAACTAAATCCGCTCTTTCATTTGACAATATTTCCTCTACCATATCTACATCTTTTATTAGTCCAACTGATATAGTAGGTATTTTGCAATGACCTTTAATAAAATCTGCTAAGTTAACCTGATAACCAGGATAATCTTCTATATAAGTTGGAACTAATCCACCAGAACTTACATGGACTATATCAATATATTGTTTAACCATATCAATTATTTTTACCATTTCATCTACAGTCATTCCACCTTCTTTATAATCTTCTGCTGAAACTCTTAGAGATATTGCCTTTTCTTTAGGCCAAACTTCAGTTACTGCCTCTAATACTTCTTTAAGAAATCTAGTTCTATTTTCTGTATTTCCACCATATTCATCTTTTCTAAGATTAGAAAGGGGTGATAAAAACTCATCTATTAAGTATCCATGAGCTCCATGTATTTCTATAGCATCAAAACCCGCTTTATTGGCTCTTATAGCCGCTTGTTTAAAAGCCTCTATAATTTCATTTATTTCACTTTTACTCAATTCTCTTGGTATTTTGCTATTCTCATCAAAGGCTATAGCACTAGGTGCCAATACTTCTCCTGAATTACCAATATATTTTCTCCCACCATGATTTAATTGAATAGCAATATTAGAACCGTAGTTTTTTACACTGTTAACTATCTTATTTAATCCTTCTATCTGATCATCATTCCATAAGCCTAAGTCATTATCACTTATTCTGCCATTTGAGGTCACCGCAGTGGATTCCACTATTATAAAACTAGCTCCTCCTATGGCTCTTGCAGCATAATGATTATAATGAAACTCATTAGCTCTTCCATATTCATCTGCTGAATACATATCCATAGGTGGCATAACAATTCTGTTTTTAAGATGTAAATTTTTTAATTTATATTCCTCAAAAGTTTTCAAACTATATTCACCTCTCATAAATTATTTTAATCTATAAGGCATCTTCAAATAAATAACTAGTCAGTATACTAGTATATTTTGAATTATACTACGTTAACAGAACCTTCTGATAGCACCACTATCATCAGAACCTGTTTCCTTGTATAATTCAAAATATTCGTCGCATCTTTGACTTGTTATTTATTTTCATATGCCTAATTTGCTTAATTACATTATATTTCTTATAATATAATTTGAAAAGTAGTAGTATTTTTTTCATATTATTTCATAAAAGTAAGTATAGTTGAAAATAGTAGCCTGAAGGAGATTTTATTTATGTCAGAAATAAAACTTGAACACAGTGGTTGTTCAGATAACTGTCCTATAGAATTAGCTATAAGTATTATTGGTGGTAAATGGACATCCTTAATTATTAGAGACTTATTAATAGACAAAACAATTCGTTTTGGAGATTTCTTACGCTCCCTTGATGGTATCAGTCCCAAAACTTTATCCTTGAGATTAAAAGAACTGGAAAAAAGTGATATTATTACGCGAACAGTTTATCCTGAAATTCCTCCCCATGTAGAATATAGTTTAACAACTAAAGGTAAAGCTTTAGAATCAATATTTTTAGAACTAAAAAAATGGGGAATGGCAATTCAAAGTTCTGATCAATAAATCTTACTTAGTGGAAATTTGTACTCCCGCTAAGTTTAGATGGTTTATCCAGCAGCTAGTCATTGTATAAATAATAATATTTTTTAATAAAGCTAGTACACTTTTCATTATTCCCGAATACTATATAGCAGGATATGAAATAAAACCTACAATATCCTAAAATTAGATAAAAGGGAGATAAACGTATGTCAAATTTAAAAGATAATACAACTTCAACTCCATCCAAGGTATCATGTGAGGCTAATATTTTAAAAGCTGATACCCTTGCACCTAGTGCATTTACTCCGGTTCCTGATCCTGGAACCTATAAATTACCTGTAGTAGTTTCTGAATTCGATGTTTTTATAAATTTAGAATCAGTTATTCATCTTAATACACCAGCTTTTGAAATAAAAAGAATAGATAAAGAAGTATTTCTTAATGAAGCTAGATTTGTTCCAACTGTACGCAATGAAGATGGAACAGTTACTGCTGGAATAATTTTTCTTAAAGGTTATTTAAGAAAAAATATAGAATATGCTTCAAGAACCTGCAAGGTTGTACCTGGCAGTGCTTCTATCGGCGGAGTTATCAATGATACTACTGTTCAAATTCCATTTTTAACTTCTACAACAGCACCTATCAATATATCACCTATTATTATACCAAGTCCTGCAAATGAAACTACTAGATATTTTGACAAACATGCCCTTGGTAAAAATCTAAAAGAGTCAGACAGAAGAACTCTTGAATATCTTAATGAACCAATATTCGCAGAAATTGTATTAACAGAAGTTATTGATGCTGATATTAATGAATTTGGATATCCACTGGCACACGTAGCTAATGAAGAAGAATTCACTAAATTCACTGACAAAGCTGTTATAAGAATCCGTATAAAATTGCTTCAAAAACAACAAGTTACTATTCCAACTCAAACTGAATCATGCTAATTTTTTGTATAATTTACAAAAAAGACTAAAGATACTGGAGCCAGTTTTAATAACTGGCTCTTTGTATGTTACAAATGTTTAATGCCATGCATATTATAAATGGTAAGCAAAATTTGGAGGTGTATACCTTTGAGTAGGCATAGAAAACATAAAAAAGCAAGATATATTAATCCAACATATCCTATGAAATTAATGTTTGATAAAAATTTAAACTATATTTCTATGGAAAAAACTGAAAATGATTTTCATAAAATCACACTTAGTTCTTCTGAGAGTGACCATAATACCTCAGCAGAATTTAATATAAAAGATAATGAAACTCATCCAACTACATCTAAAAAAAAGAAGATCAAACATAAAAATATTGAACCAAAAGTACGTAATTCCAACGTGTCATCAAAAACAGCTCCATTACTTATTCCCATAAAAGCACCCGTAATTATATCTAATAAAAAGATAGATATAACTATTGAAAATAAAGTGAGCCTAAACTTTTATGCCACTGCCATAAAACATATTAATAGAAAAGTATCAATTACACAGTGTACTCTAATTCCAAAGGCAAAAAAACTTTTTTTGAGTGGTACTATTACAAAAAGTATTGAGTACTCACAGCTCAACACAAAGAATGATTCCTTTGATGGAAGAATAAAAGATATAACTGTTCATGTACCTTTTGATTGTGTAACTGACGTTAACTACATTGTTGATCCTGATGTTCAAGAAAAGAGCTCATTAAACTTTGTAACTCTATCTAAACCTGGAACTAAAGAAGAAACTCTATCTGAAGCATATACTGAAGTAGCTCCAGTATATTGTGAAATTGTGAGTATAGATTTCAAAGAATTAAATATTAAAGAAGATATTAAACCCCATGTATGTAAAATACCTGACGTATATATTTTTAAGACAATAACACAAAAGATGGTTATGTATCTTAATATAAGATTAATTCAGAATCAAAAAATTTTTATTAAAGTTCAATAACTGAATTTTCTATAACTTGTATTAAAAATAGATACACTTTTACATAAGTATATCTATTTTTAAAATTTATTACTAAATATATATATAACTTTCCCTCATTATAATATATATTCAATCGCCTTATTTTTTATTATTATATACATGAAATGCAAAAAAAACTACATGAAATGCCGTTTATATAGTGTCTAATTACTTTGAATCTACATATGAATATAAAAAAGTTCTATTCATATGTTCATAATGTGTTTAAATTCTTTTATATTACTTCTACTCACAGGTATTTCATAGGTAATATCCTGCAGTCTTAAATTATAAGTATTATTAAACCACGGAATTATTTCTTTTATCTTTGTTATATTGACAATATAAGATCTGTGACTTCTAAAGAACTTGTCACTTGGAAGGCTATTATAAAACTCAGATATACTAAAATTTACTGTATATTCATTATCCTTTGTAAACACCTCTGTAGTTCTTTCCTTAGCCACGCAATAATAAATATCGTCCACATTCACTACTATTATTTTATCGTTTTTCCACAGATTTATTTTATTTGATATAGTATTGTGAGTAGTTTCATTATCTTTTTTATATGTCATCTCAAGCTTCTTTAGCATAGATATTATTCTTGGTTCATCATAGGGCTTTAAAATATAGTCAAAAGCTTCTACTTCAAAAGCTTCTACTGCATGTTCTCTGTAGGCAGTTATAAATACTATATAAGGTTTTCTAGAAAATTTACTTATATTTTTAGCTAACAATACACCATCAATAGATGCTATATTTATATCTAAAAATATAACATCCACTTCATTCTTTTGAATAAATTTAAGCACATCTAATCCATCTTCAAATTCGTCTACAATCTCTATTTTACTGTAATTTTTAATAAAGTACTTTAGCTCTTCTCTTGCTAAAAATTCATCTTCTACTATAATTCCTTTCATAAAAATCACCTCTTAATATTAAACTCTATTCTTGTTCCATGATCTAGTCTTGTAATTTTAAGACCTTCACCATATATAAGTTTTACTCTTGAATGTACATTGTAAAGACCTATTTTATTTTCAGGCATTTTATCATTATAAACCTTGTTTATTATATCATCACTTATTCCTGGTCCACTATCTTCAATAATTATTTTAACTACTGATGAATTATCCTTTACACTTATCTTTACCGTACCTGAACCTCTGTTTTTTAGAATACCATGTATTATGGCATTTTCAACTAAAGGTTGTATTATAAGGCTTGGTATTTTAACATAAACTTCATCAATATCATATAGCACATTTAGTTTATCACCAAATCTAGCTTTCTCAATTTCCACATAATCTCTAACCTGTTTTAGTTCTTTTTTTATATCTATGAATTCATCAGCTAAATCTAAATTATAACGTAAATAACTAGACAAATTTATAATTAGTTCTCTTGCTCTATCAGGATTTATTCTTATAAAAGAAGTTATAGCGTTTAATGCATTAAATAGAAAATGTGGATTAATTTTTGTCTGTAATGCCTTAATTTCAGCTTTGTTAGCCATTTCCTTTATTTGTTCAATCTTAGATACCTCCATAAGAGTTGATATGATCTGAGAAAGACCAATGGCAAGACATTCTAAAGAATAGGTAATTTTATGATCCTTTTTATAATATATTTTTAAGGTTCCTATAACCTCACCTTTATCTTCAAGCGGTATTATAATAGCCGATTTTATTTTACTATTTACATTATCTAGATTAAAGTTATCATTTCTAATATTTATTTTTCCACTTTTAATTGTATCTCTAGTTACTTCAGTTATTATTTCTTTACCAATATCATAATATTCTTGATCTTCTCCTACATAAGCTAGTATATATTTTTTATCTGTTATTCCAACAGCGTCAGCTCCAATATCATCTTTTATTATAGTGCATATCTTATTTAGGGATTGGCTATTTATACTTCTAAAATAGGGCAACGTTTTATTAGCTATCTCCAGTGCCAATTTTGCCTGTTTCCCTGCTATTTTTTCCTTTTCATCTTCTACACTTTGTATTAATATAACAATGAATCCTACATTAACTTCTCCAAGTATCATCGGAATGGATATTTTTGATACTATATCAATTCCCAATTGATGAGGTGTGCTAAGTATTAGTATAAAAAGCATAGTAAGTGCTTCGCAAAACATACCCGCTGCTATACCAGCTATCCACATATGCTTTTTTTCAATTTTTTTATTTATATAGCCTGCTACAAGTCCTGCTACTATACTACTTATTAAACATGGAAAAGAAGTTACACCATTAATATCTATTAAATATCTATGTAATCCTGCAACCACTCCAGTAGTTATACCAACTACTGGGCCAAACAATATACCACCAGATATTATAGTAATGATTCTCACATTTACTAAAGAGCCCTCTACGTCTATACCTGTATAAGTGGCAATTATAGAAAATATGGAGAATAATATACATACAATAATTAAATCCTTCTTCTCATAATTATTCTTCTGAAATATTCTTCTAAACCCCTGTATTCTAGTTAAAAAGAATAAAAGTATGATAAGAAGTATTGCTCTTTCAAATAATTGTCCCATTATATTATAAATATATAATAGTTTATCATACAACAATTTCCAATCAATCCCCTTCCCCTTATTATTAGGCACATTCAAATAAATAACTAGTCAGTATACTAGTCTATTTTGAATCCTACTACGTCAACAGAACCCTCAGATAGCTCACTATCCTCAGAACCCGTTTCCTTGTAGACTTCAAAATATCCGTCGCATCTTTGACTTACTATTTATTTTCATATGCCTTATGTTCTGTTTCTTAAAGCAAAAATAGATAATGCAAACTATTCCTAAAAAATTAGTTCATATACATTATCTATCTTCCTGAGTAATTGTGTCAATATGATAAACCTGTCAATTGACCTATCTATAACATTCATAACATACCTATATGTAAACTTCTAAAATCATTTATTCTGCATAAGGATTATTTAAAAGCTTCTTTTTTCTAACTCCGTTTTTCTTAGCTATGCTTAGCCAATGTCTATGTGCCATAAACACAAATAAAAATTTAGGAATATTCATATTTGTCATGATATTCCTTCTAGCAATATTATCTTCACTCTCTATATCTCTCTTAATTTCTAAAATCACCTCATATATTTTACTTTTTAGTTTACTTTTCATTGGAATGTTATCTTTAGTAGCTGTCATCATTTCTCCACCACCTATTCCTATTCCAAACCTCCAATTGAAGCCTACCTTTTTCGCAAAGTTCTCCATAATCATTAATGCATGTTTATTTTGTTCACCTTCTATGAATCCACAGTTTGACAAGGCATAGACTTTAGGAGCCTTTTTAATATTATCTGCTGCTAAATTATTTCCTATAAATTCTTCATAATCATTTAAAAATTCCATCATAGTTGAAGGTATACAATCTACATATAGCGGAAATGCAAACACTATAATATCCATTTCATCAAGTCTCATAAAAATTTCATATAATTTGCTTTTTCTAGAGTTAGCTATATATATTTCCTCAGAAATAATCTTTTTCTCATCAAGTATTCTTTTTATTTCTTTAATAAAGTAGCTAGACCCACTTTTTTCACCTCTTGGGCTTCCATTTATAAAACATAATTTTTTCATTTTCAATCCCCTTTTTCTTATTAACTATATTAATTTACAATAGTAGAATTTATCCTCTATTAGAATAAAATTTTGTTTTTCTCTGTATTTCAATACATTTTATTCAATAATCATTTTAATGCTAAATAAATCAATTAGAAAAAACTTTAGGCATATGAAAATAAATAATAAGTCAAAGATACGACGTATATTTTGAATCTTACAAGGAAACAGGTCCTGATGATAGTGGTGCTATCAGAGGGTTCTGTTAACGTAGTAGGATTCAAAATAGACTAGTATACTGACTAGTTATTTATTTGAATATGCCTTATTATCAACAATTTTATCTATGCTAACTCTTATATCATCAATACTCTTAACTATATAAGTTGATGCTGCACTCTTTTGAAAATTTATAGCATTAGCATTGGCTAAAGACTTAAAGGTTTCAATTTCATATTCATTTATATCATCACTGCAACCAACCATAATTAAATTTGGATATTTTTTATAACGAGCTCTGTGATGTATTTCTCCTTTTACTTTTTTAAAATATGGCAGCATATTAGGTATACTTCTATCAATTACTCTTTTAATACTAGTACTATAACATCCATACTTTATAGGTGTTATAAATACAACGAAATTACTGCTAATTATATCTTTACATACTTCTCTTCCCTTATCATCAAATACACAAGTGCCAGGAGTTTTTAACCAACAGTTAAAGCATCCTATACAATTGTGTATTTCATCCTTCTTTAGATCATGAACCTTGAATTCATAATTATTTGCTTCTAATACTTTTATAAATTCTCTTTTAAACTCTTCAGTAATTATATTCTTATCTGATACATCATTTAAAATCAATATATTCATTTAGCCCTCCTAGGATGTTGACACTGTCAACTTAATAAATTAATTATATATAAGTATGTTTACACTGTCAACTTACTATGTTACAATTCACTTAATAATTATTTTTTGTATGAAAGGATGTTCATAATTGACTAAAGATAACTATCATCATGGTACTCTAAAACAAGATTTAATAGATAAGGGATTGCAACTTTTAAATAAAGAAGGCTATGAAGACTTTTCTCTAAGAAAAGTTGCTGCTCTTTGTGGCGTAAGTCATTCTGCACCATACAAACACTTTAAAAATAAAGATGAATTAATATCAACTATTACTTTAAATGTAATAAATAGTTTTAAAGATTCTCTTAATGAGATTGTAGATAAATATAGCGATCCCAAGACACAAATAATTGAGATGGGAAAGCAGTACATAAAATTCATGGTGAAAAATCCTGATTATTTAAAGTTTATGTTTCTAAGTGATTTTAATAAAACTATCATTGTTAAAGAAAATGAATTTATAAATGCAGAAGATACTTGTTTTGATATTTTCAAAGAAAGTGCTATAAATTATTTTAAATTCATTAATGCAAATCAAACTAATTATACAGACAATATATTAATTATGTGGAGTCTGGTTCATGGCATGGCACTATTAATAGCTAATAAAAATATACAGCTTTCAGAAAATTATTTAAAGTTAATAGATAAAACATTAAATGAGAATTTAAAATTCTAGTACTCTTATTGATCAATAATTTTTATCTTAAATTAATTCTTCTACTTTAGAAATATGAAATCATAATAGTAGTTATTTACATGATAAATCCATGAGAAAAGTAACTTACCACATTTATATTTAAACATAAATATGTTAAGATTATGCATATGAAAAGAAATAACAAGTACAGTATTTAAACTAACTCTCATTATATTTATGGTTTATTTCTTTTAAAATGACTTAGGCATGTGAAAATAAATAACAAGTCAAAGATGCGACGAATATTTTGAATTATACAAGGAAACAGGTTCTGATGATAGTGGTGCTATCAGAAGGTTCTGTTGACGTAGTAAGATTTAAAATAGACTAGCATACTGACTAGTTATTTATTTGAATATGCCTTAAGGCATATTCAGATACCTAAATAATTTATTAATTTTCAAAAGTGAGGTTTTATAAAATGATATCAAAAGTTATGATGGACTACGTTGCAAGTAGTTCAGTTATAAGGGCAATGTTTGAAGAAGGTAAAAGACTATCTGCAATTTATGGTGAGGAAAATGTATTTGATTTTAGTATAGGAAATCCAAATGTAGAACCACCTGCTAGTATTAAAAAAGCCGTGGTAGATATTATATCCGAGGAATCTCCCAATTTAGTTCATGGATACATGTCTAATTCTGGTTATGTAGATGTGAGAGCTGCTATTGCCGATAATATAAGTAAAAAACATAATATAAAATTAAATGAAGATAACATAATAATGACCTGCGGAGCTGCTGGCGGACTAAATATTCTATTAAAAACTCTTTTAGATCCAGGTGATGAAGTAATTTCATTCTCCCCTTTCTTTGGAGAGTATAGAAACTATGTACACAATTTTGATGGAAAACTTGTAATTGTACCTAGTAGTCTTGAAACTTTTCAACCAGATTTAGAAGCCTTTAAAGCTAGCATTACTAGTAAAACAAAAGCAGTAATAATAAATTCACCAAATAATCCTACTGGAGTAGTCTACTCTGAAGATACAATTAAAGAACTTTCAGAAATTCTAAACCAAAAACAAAAAGAATTTAACAGCAGTATATACTTAATTTCTGACGAGCCCTATAGAGAAATAGTATATGATGCTGTAAAAGTCCCTTATATATTAAACTACTATAAAAACTCCTTTATTGGATATTCTTTTAGTAAGTCCCTATCTCTACCTGGTGAAAGAATAGGATACATTGTTTGCCATGGTGAAATGGATGATTTTGAAAATGTAATTCAGGCATTAAATGTAGCTAACAGAATACTTGGCTTTGTCAATGCACCCTCACTATTTCAAAGGGTTATTGGAAAATGTCTTGACTCTGAAGTAGATGTTAATATATACAAGAAAAACAGAGATCTATTATACAATCATTTAACTAAAATAGGTTTTTCCTGCATTAAGCCTGAAGGTGCATTTTACTTGTTTCCAAAATCCTTAATACCAGATGATAAAGAATTTGCAATAGAAGCTAAAAAGTTTAACTTGTTAATAGTTCCAGGCTCAACCTTTGGTTGTCCAGGACATTTTAGACTTTCCTACTGCATATCTTATGATAAGATAGAAAAGTCTTTAGCACAATTTGATAAATTGGCAAAAGTTTATTTAGGATAATTGATTGAAGCAAGTTCTTAATTCAGGT
>NZ_BAEV01000037.1 GCF_000246895.1 Clostridium arbusti SL206
TATCCTTGGAACCTGCTTCCTTGCTCAATTCAAAATATTCGTCGCATCTTTGACTTACTATTTATTTTCACATGCCTAACAGTTAATTTCAACAATAACAATCTATAGATCATTTACAGAAATACTACTCTATTTTTCAATAAGAAGATAAACATTGTAATTTTATATCTTTCCTATAAATTCTATACTATATTAATATTCTTCTTATTAATATTTAGGAACGTTTTTAGTAAAAATATCAAATAAAATCACCTGAAAGGTTATTTAAAAATATAGAATAACCTTCCAGGTGATTTTAGAAATTAATTAGTGTAGATAAGTAGTATTATTATATCTCACTTGGTATTATCTTGTATACATATGTACTTTCATTGACAAAAGGACTATCATGAACAAAAAAAACCAAACCATCTATTGGCGCCAAAAGTTTTTCATGTACTGTTCCGTCATAGGGATCAATAATCTTACCTAAAACTTCTCCATGAATCACATGATTCCCCGCCCTTTTTATCCTCTGCAAAATTCCAGATTTAGCTGAAATAATTGAAGAAACATTACTAGCCCTAATTACTTGAGAAACAAATCCTTCCTCTAAAGAACAATTACATACTCCCATTTTAGTTAAAAAACGAATAATAGAACGAATTGCTATTTCGGCAGCAGGTTCATCAATTTCTGTAGTTTTTCCAGCATAAAAAGAAAAAGCCGATGTACCCCATAATTGCCAATTATAATTTAAAGTTGTAGTATCATAGGGCCTACTTTCTCTTATATATACATAAGGTAGTCCAAATTCCCGCGCAATATCTGGCTTCTCGTATCCAGTATGCATCATACGAATATGTGGAACAAATTCACCAGGCATATAATAACTTGGAAACTGTATACCATAAGTATAATTTTTAACCTGTTCAAATACATTATATGCAATTCTCTGAGTAGTTTCTCCTAAATCATATCCTGGAAACATTCTATTAATATCTGTATTATCCAAAGACCAAAACCTTTTTTTGATATTCATTGAATAGTTATTTACTGTTGGGATTATTAGGATCTGCTTATTTGATCGTATTTTCCCTTGTTCTTCTAACTTTTTAAAAACTGCAACAAGACGTGAACAGACATATATTTGTTGAGCTTCATTTCCACGAGTAGCACCTACAATTGCACAAGCTTTCTCTGATTCTTTATTATCATAATCTCCAAATGTAAAAGCTGTAATCCTCATTGTATCTCTATAGGGAGATTCCAATTTAAATATTGTTTCCCTCTTCATTTGATATAATCTCCTCTCCAATTAACCTGGCTACAAGTGACCCTGTATAGACTATTGGATATTCTCTTAAAGTAAATACCATTCCGTTACAAGGAGAAAGCACCTGTTCCCTTATCTTACCCTCTAAAGGATCCAGTATATGTCCTATGGTGTCACCCTTCTTTATAGTAGTACAATGTCCTATGGATGGGACAAAAATACCGGATGCAGCTGAGTTAACAAAAAACACTGAGTGCTCCATAGAATTAATAGCTTTATGAGGTTTTGATATATTTTTAGTTTCTCCACACCATATACCCATTTCCTTCATAACATTAAAAATACCATCTAAAAGCTGATCACCATAATCTTTTGTTATCCTCATTCCAACACCCATTTCAACTACAATACAAGGTGTTCCAATTGTATTAAGTGAATGAGCTAATGTTGATTCTAATACTGTTGCAGCTGTATGAATCCAAAGAAAATCTAAATTTAATAGCTTAGCAAATGGTAATAAACTGCTAACCGTATTTTCATTAATCCTAGCTTGCGGAATTTCACGAAGAAAAATATTACTTGCATGAATGTCTATAACAAGGTCTGCCCCACGAAGACTCTCAACGATATTATGAGCCACTTTTGTAACCATTGATCCTTCCTTATTTCCTGGGAATATACGATTCATATCAAGATCAAAACTAGGTATTCCCCTAGAGATGGAATCAATTCCAAGTGGATTTAAGGCTGGATAGATATCTATTATTCCCTTTACAAATTGCGGGCTTTCTTGAAGTTTTTTTGAAAGTTCATAGCATATATACTGTCCTTCAAGTTCATCTCCATGAGTTCCTGTAACAATACAAATTCTACTAAATGATTTTAGATCTGCTCTAGAACTATTTTCTGGAGTATATCGACATCGCTTAATTTCAAGTGCTTCATCTACGGGAAGATTCATAGATGAAATTGTCTCTACTTCTTTACCCATTGATTTCACCAACTTTAGCTGATATTTGTATTTCCTGTTGAACTTCTTTATTTTCAGAAACAAAACAGCCTCTATCTACAGTACAATCAGAACAATCCCGTCCACTAGAAATTTTAATATAACCATATTCAATTATTTGATCATTTGTAGGATCAATTCCATACCATGAACTTCCATCATAATATTCAACCCAAGCATGAGTTTTTCCCTCACCCATCATTAATCCTGCACAATAACGTGCCGGAATTTTAAGGTTTCGTAAAAGTGCAATTGTTATATGTGCATAATCCTGACATACACCTTTTCCCTGATGAAAAGCTTTTGAGGCAGTGGTTTCAGTATCTGTTGATTCTAAAACATACTCCATTTTATTATATACAGCATGACTTACAGAAATAGCTTGTTTTTGAACGCTATCTTCTTCTGGAATACTAAGAGTGAAATCTTCCATTTCTTTACTCATAGTTGTGCTATGTGTCTCATATAAAAATATTCTATCTAGAATCTCTGTTGACTTATATCTGCTGAGCAGTGCCTTTCCAGCAACCTTATATTCAAATAATTCATGTTTGTCTTTAATACTTCCCGATATAGTTCTATTACCAAAGGAATCTTTGTTAAAACTACAATTCACATCTGGTAATACAGATATTTTTTCATCATATATTCTTTGAAACTGATACTCTCCCGGAAGGCATTTTAGCATAAAATGTTGATTTGAAATTTTATTTTGAAATTTTAATTTTGTTTTAAATGAAAATTCATACCTTTTCAATGATCTATCCCCCATCCGGACAATTCACTAATATAATTTTTAATAGAATTATAATCTATACTATTTTCAATATCCATAAAATTAGTTTGTCTATCAATACATTTGCTAGTTTTTAGATGCTCTACATAACGTGAAAGCCTTTGAACTGATGCCTTTATAATTGTCTCATCCTCACTAAAGCGACTATAAAGTTCTACTCTTTCTGTATACTTTCCCGTCTTTATAAGATCTCTAGTATTATTATCTACTATATAGTCATCCACCGCTCCCCAAAATGCAATTAAATCATCTGTAACACGCTGTAAATTTAAAATTACGTATTCATTATCTTCATAACATTTTTTCAAATCATTACATGCTAATTGGATATATGATAGAGTTTTACTTGTGAGCATGTCTCTAAGAACTACAGCATTATCATAGCTCCTTCGAATATAGTATGCTATACTAATCTCACTGTTTTCATCAGAGATAAATCGCCTTATAAAATCCTTTTTATCTTTATAGTCATTATCTATTCCAAGAGTAATACAAAATTCTGAATAAGCATCTTCATTTTTATCTACCATTTCGTCATAAAGTCGTCTTAAATATCCAATTGTAGTATAGGCTCGTTCTGCATATCTGCCAAGCCAATAGAGATGATTTGCTTTATTTATTGAGATATTATCCATGTATCCTTAAACCCTCCTCCCTGTGAAGAATTCACTACAAATGAATCTGGATTACGTGAAAATCTAGTTAATCCACTCTTCCATACATCAATGTCTCTACCATGCACTACAAAGGAACGAAGATCTGCTTTACGTGGAACAGTTTTATCTCCATCTACAATCAGAAGATCTAAGAAATCTATAACTTCCTGAGCTATAAATCTACGTGGATCATCTATTATAATGCTTCTTAAATTATTTAATTCTTCTTTTGAAAGGTCCCGTCCAAATATAACACCATATCCTCCAGATTCGCTTACATCTTTAATTACTAGCTTTTCAATATTATCTAGAATATATTTTTTGTCCTTTTTAAAGTACGGAAGATAGGTTGGAGCATTTCTTAAAATGGGTTCTTCTCCTAAATAGTAATGAATCATAGCAGGAACAAAATAATAAATCCCCTTATCATCTGCTATACCATTTCCAGGAGCATTTATTAAAGCCACATTCCCCTTACTGTATGCTTCCATAATATGTGGAATCCCTATTACTGAGTTCTGCTGAAAAACCATAGGATCAATGTATTCGTCAGACACCCTATGATAAATTGCCCCTACACGCTGACGTCCACCATTAAAATTATTATAATACGCTACTCCATCAATAACTTCTAAATCCCCTGGAAAAGCAAGCACTGCTCCAATTTTTTCTGCCAGATATGAATGTTCAAAAAATGCAGAATTATAACGGCCTGGTGTTAGTACAACATTAATGCCTCCACAATTTACTTCCTGGAACATTTTAGATAAAATAGAAGCATAATTACGATTTTCACATACCTTATTTTCTTCAAAAGTCTGTGGGCTAATACTTCTAGTAATTTCTCTTGCGATCATTGGATAAGATGCACCAGAAGGAATACGCAAATTATCCTCTAGTATATACCAATCATCAGCAGCTTCCACAAGATCAATACCACATATATGAGAATATATGCCCTTAGGTGGAGTAATACCACAACATTCTGCTAAAAACCCTTTAGAAGAATATACAAATTCCTCTGGAATTACCTTATCTCTTAAAATACATCGATTGGAATAGATATCCTTTAAGAATAGATTAAGTGCACATACCCTCTGAATTAAGCCTTTTTCTAGACTAGCAAATTTGTCTGACTCAATAATTCTAGGTATGGCATCAAAAGGAAATAATTGCTCAATGAATTTATTATCTTTATAAATGCCAAATTTAACTCCATAGCGCTCAAGCCACTCATTAACCAACTTAGCATGTTCATGAAGTAGTTTCAAAAAATCACTTCCTTTATTTAACAAAATAATTAAATTGGATTACAATAATTGCAAATAACCGTAAAAATTTTTAGTAATATAGTATACAATAGTAAAAATTTATATGCACATACTTTTACCTATATAAACAAAATATACTATATCAGTAAATAAATCAATAGGATTGATAACTTGATATGAATTAAATAATTAATTATATATTTTATTAATAAAATTTATCCTATAACAGCAACACGTTCCTTGATAATTCATCTAAACTTAGTTGGATTATAAACTCCAACTAAGTAAGATTCATTGATGAATATACTAAGGATATTCTATGTATTATTATATATTTTAAAAGATTATATATTGTGTTATAATATAGTAGAAATTTTACATTATAAATCTAAGTGTTAATAAGGCATTGAAAATAAATACCTAGTCAGTATGTTAGCATCTTTGACTTATTATTTATTTTCAGATACTTAAATCATACATAAATTAACTAAAAAGGAGTTATAAGAATGGGGCTTAAAGAAAAAATACAAAATTATTATACCAAATCTTATATGAGTAAATATGGGGATAGACTTACACAGGCACAAGGCAATGTAATATCTATAAAAATTGAAGAAAAGTCAATTTTGTGGATCTTTCATAAACTAGTAGTTACTTTAATTTTAAAACCTGATAGAAGTAAAAATATTATAAGATGTAATTATAAGAGAAATAAATGGTTTAAAAAACCAGAATTTATGACTATAAATCAAGGAAACCTTTTAGTTGTTCAAGGTGTAAAAGGAGCAAAGGGTAAAGAAAATAGAGAAACTATAGAAATAATGAATATTAGAAATATGACCACTAAAAAAGATTTGGTTAAAATAGATGGAAATACTCCTAAAACTGTCAGGCAAGTGAAAAGGTATAAATAAAAATAGTGCTGTCTCATTACTTTGAGACAGCACTATTTTTTTACTTTTTGTTGAATAATAAATAAAGACTATTAATCATTGATATGAATCCAGAAAAGAATATTATTATAAGCCATTGACCTATATTCAATGCACTGGTGTGAAAAACAGTACTTAAAAATGGTACATATATAACAGCCATTAACAATGCTATGGATAATGAAACCGCACCTACTAAATAAAGATTTGTAAATAGCTTAATTTCAAATATAGAGTGCTTTTCTGATCTACATTCAAATACATGAATCAGCTGAGACATTATAAGTGTTCCAAGGGCTATAGTTCTAGATGTCTCAAGACTAAAGTGAAAATATTTACCCACTAAGAAGGAAAGAACAGTACAAACACCAATAAGACATCCTCTTATTATTATCTTTTCCTTTAATCCTCTTGCAAAAATACTCTCATCCTTAGCTCTTGGTTTTTCATACATTACATCTTTATCTGCTGGATCTACTCCTAGTGCTATAGCGGGTAATCCATCAGTAGCTAAATTAACTAATAGTATTTGTATAGGCAATAGTGGTGTATCTAAATATAGCAATGATGCTAAGAACATAGTTAATACCTCACCTAAATTACAGGATAAAAGATATCTTATAAACTTTCTTATGTTATTATATATTACTCTTCCCTCTTCAACAGCAGAGACAATGGTTGTAAAATTATCATCAAGTAATATCATAGAACTAGCTTCTTTTGTAACATCAGTTCCCGATATCCCCATAGATATACCTATATCAGCTTCTTTAACTGCCGGAGCATCATTTACTCCATCTCCCGTCATAGCAACTATCTTATTTTTTCTTTTAAAAGCTCTTACTATTCTCAGTTTATGTTCAGGACTAACTCGTGCAAAAATTTTGGCTTTATCTATTACTTTAGATAATTTTTCATCGTCTAATCTATCCAGTTCCTCACCAGTTATAACTTCTGATATATCACTACAAATATCTAATTCTCTACCAATGGCAAAGGCTGTATTTTTATGATCACCAGTTATCATTATAGGCTTTATACCTGCCTCTTTACATTTTAATACTGCTGGCTTAACTTCTTCCCTAGGAGGATCAATCATACCTGCAAGTCCCAAAAACACAAGTTCCTTCTCCTGATTATTTTGAGTTAAAATTCCTCCATCTCTATAAGCAGCTCCTATGCATCTCAAAGCCTTATTTGCCATAGAATCTACAGCTGACTGTACTCTATTCTTATAATCAGAAGTAAATAATTTCTTTTCACCATTTACAAATATATATTTACATCTTTCAATAATTCTTTCAGGAGCTCCCTTTACATAGGATATTTTATTACCTTGTTCACTTAAGATTACAGACATCATCTTTCTATTTGAGTCAAAAGGTATTTCACTTATTCTTTTAGCTTTATTTAAAAATCTTTTTAGTTCATCAATACTGCCAAAAAATGCTTTTATTAAGGCTGTTTCTGTTGGATCACCCATAAGAGCCTTATTGAAATTTTTTTCATTATAATTTAGATCACTGTCATTACAATAAGTAAAAACTTTTTTTAATTGCAATAGTTTATTCTCTTTAAATGAATTTTCACTATACATTTTTCCATCATAATAGATTGATTTTACAGTCATAACGTTTTGTGTAAGCGTACCCGTTTTATCACTACATATTATTGAGGTACATCCTAAAGTTTCAACTGCTGGCAGCTTTCTAATCAGTGCATTTCTCTTAAGCATTCTTGATACACCTAATGCCAAAGCTACAGTTACTATGGCTGGTAATCCTTCTGGAATAGCTGCTACTGCAAGGCTTACTCCAAGCAAAAACATCTCATATTTATCCTGCCCTCGTACAATACCTAGTGCTGTAACTATTACACATATGATAATACATAGTATTACAAGTATTCGTCCAAGAGATGCCAATTTTTCTTTTAAAGGGGTTTTTTCTTCATCTATACCTTGAAGTAAATTTGCTATTTTACCCATTTCTGTATTCATACCTGTTTCAACTATTCTAGCTTCCCCTTTTCCTGTAAGTACAATAGACCCCATATATATGCTGCTGTTTTCAGCATTATTTGTCTTTTCTACTCCAACGGATTCACCAGTTAAAAGTGATTCATCAACCTTTATATTTGATGCCTGAACTACAATAGCATCTGCTGGTATTTTATCTCCACTTTCAATCAAAATCAAATCTCCAGGTACTAGATCTTCTGCACTAATTACTTGTATATTTCCGTCCCTTATGACTTTTGCAGTAGGTGAAGCCATTTCTTTTAGTGCTTCCAAAGATTTTTCTGTTCTAAATTCTTGAACAAATCCCAAAATAGCATTCATAATAATAATTATTATTATAGTTGCTGCATCAGCTTTCTCCCCCATAAGACCAGATATAATTGTAGCTCCTATAAGAACCCAAATTATAAAATCATTAAATTGTGATAGAAATATAGCTGCCGCCGAAATAGTTTTCTTCTTCTCCAGTATATTTGCACCATATTTTTTTATTCTCTCTTCTGCTTCTTCGCTAGTTAGTCCCCTATAGATTTCCTTTTCATTAATCATTTTCTCTCCTCCTGCCTTGGCATCTTCAAGTAAATAAACACATCTATGACCTGTTATCTTCTTTCTTACGCCTTAGTCCCATTATTAATTTCACCCTTGTCCATTTCTATCTATAAATAATATATGTTAATATATACACGTTTTATGAAAAAAATTTCACTCTTTTACTTTACTTTTATAAATGTAAATTATAAAATATAGTAAGACAATTATGCTAAGGCATCTGTGAAAATTTTCTTATTTTCAGTGATTCTATTCATATGAGGATTGGAAAGTTATTTTAAGGAGGACATTTATTTATGAAAGATGTAATTTACATAACAGGACACAAGAATCCAGATTCTGATTCTATATGTGCCGCTATATCCTATTCAGAATTTAAAAACAAAACTGGTAATGTACTAGCAGTTCCTTTAAGACAAGGGAATCTAAGTAGAGAAACTAAATTTATTCTTGACTACTTTGGTGTTGATGAACCTGAACTTAAAACTACTATGAAGCTTCAAGTTTCAGATTTGCCTTTTGACAATATAGATCCAATACATCCACATGTATCTTTAAAAAAAGCTTGGTCTATAATGAAGGAAAACAATGTAAAATCACTACCTGTAATTGATGAACAAGGTAAATTAAAGGGTCTTGCTTCAATTTCAAATTTGGTATCAACTTATATTGATAATTGGGATGATAATATCCTTGCAAAATCAAATACTAACATAAATAACATACTGGATGCTCTATCTGCAAAGGCTGTTTATCTAAATGAAGAAAATCCTAGTTTCCCAGGTAAAATTGTTGTTGCAGCAATGCTTCCTATTAGTGCTGAACAGCATATTGATAAAGGTGACATTGTAATCTGTGGAGACAGACAAGATACTCAAGCAATTATTATAGATGAAAAGGCTTCTCTTATGATAGTGGCAGGTAATCATGAAGTTAGCCCTGAAATACTTGAAAAGGCTAAGAAGTCAGGTACTTCAATCATTTTAACTCCCTATGATTCTTTCACTACAACTCGACTTATAGTTCAAAGTATTCCAGTAAGTTACATAATGAGTAGTTCTGATATCATTACTTTTAATACATCTGACTATGTGGAAGATGTAAAAGATGCTATGTTAAAGACAAGATATAGAAGTTATCCTGTACTAGATGAGTCCAATAAAGTTTTGGGTACGATTTCACGTTATCACCTTATTTCTAAAGATAAAAAGAAACTCATACTTGTAGATCACAATGAAAAGTCTCAGACAGTAGATGGTCTTGAAGATGCAGAGATTCTTGAAATCATTGATCATCATAGACTTGCTGATATTCAAACTGCTTCACCAATGTACTTTAGAAATCAACCTGTAGGAAGTTCATGCACTATTGTGGCTTCAATTTTCTTTGAAAATGGTATAACACCATCAAAGAAAACAGCTGGTCTTCTATGTGCTGCTATGATATCTGATACTTTAATGTTCAGATCACCAACAACAACGCCTACTGATAGAGACGTATTAAAGAAACTAGCTAAAATTGCTGAAATTGATCCTGAAGATTTTGCAAGTAAAATGTTCAAAGCTGGTACTTCTTTAGAAGGTAAAACTGTAGAAGAAATATTCAATCAAGATTATAAAGTTTTCAATTTATCTAATTATAAAATAGGTGTTTCACAAGTTGGAACAATGGATATTGAAGGTTTTGAACCAATGAAAGCTTCAACTATTGATTATATGGAAACTAAAGCTAAAGATGAAAATTTCAATGTTCTTCTTCTACTTTTAACTGATATATTAAAAGGCGGTTCAGAGCTTATAGCTGTTGGTCCAGACCAAAATCTTGTTTCAAAAGCTTTCGAACTTGAACTTGATAACAACTGTGCCTATGCTCCAGGAGTTCTTTCAAGAAAGAAACAAGTTATTCCACCATTAACAACTGCAATTGAATCATTAAATGAATAAATTTTAAAAAGCACCTGCTATTATTGCAGGTGCTTTTTTGCAGGTTCTTTTAAAATAAGCTTCAAAACTTGGTATGCTATGTGTACTTGCGATATCCATCCTTAGAATACTAGTTTAACTTTCATAAGCGGATGGTTTTAACTTACTTACATATATCACAGGTTTTAAAATAAGCTTCATGGGCATGGTATGTTTGTTGCAGATATCCTCGAGTGAATATTAGAAAAACTTAACTTGGCGGCTTTAAAATTCGTTAAGTGACTTTTACTGTTTGAGCGCAGCGAGTTTAAAAGTCATAGAATTTTAAATTAAGCCAAGTTTAGCTTTTCTTTATGAAAGGAGGGATATCCTAAATAAACATACCATGCCCAGTACTGAAGATTATTTTAAAATTATACTACCTAGATTTTAAGTTGTTTACCATTCCCCACATTTCGTCTGCGGTAGTTAAGCTTTTGGTATTAAGTTCAAAAGCTCTTTGAGCAGCAATCATATCAGTCATTTCTTTAGTAATATCTACATTTGACGTTTCAGTATAACCTTGCATTATGTTTGTATTATTTGAAACAAATATTTGTGCTCCATTTTTAGGTGTATACAAATTATTACCTATAGAAGTCAATGAATCTTCACCTATGGTATCATAAACATTTATCTTTCCTGCAACTACATCTCTATCAGGTTGTTTTATACTTACCGTTCCATCTTGCGAAACAATAAAATTATTCCTTGTAAGTGGTACAGTACCATTAGTAAAATTTACTTCTAATATATTTCCACTTTTGTCCACTAATCTCCCGTTACCATCTAAGTTAAAATCGCCGCTTCTCTCATAGGCAGCTGTTCCATCAGGGCGAGTTACTTTAAAATAACCACTACCATCCAGTGCTAAATCAGTACTTTCATTGGTTTGTGTCAAATCTCCTTGTGAATTATCTCTTATCCAATCTGTAGCTCTTACTCCAGTACTATTTTGTGGTTCATTATTAATACCGTTATTATTATTGATATTTGTAGGATAACCTAACCTATTCATACTTTCAGATACAAGATCACTGAATTGTACTCTTTCACTTTTGTACCCATCTGTATTCATATTAGCTATGTTATTTGATATTGCATCTAACTTTTGCTGTTGTGCATTCATGGCACTTCTACTTGTCCACATTAATCTATTCATTATGTTCACCTGCCTACTTGTAATATTAATTATATGAATGACTCCTACTTATAGATATTTACCTCACAGTTCCAACATCATTAACTGCCTGGCCTAAAGTTTCATCTATTGATTGTACAACTTTTTGTTGAGTTTCAAAAGTTCTCATAGTAGACATCATATTTACCATTTCATTGGTTGCATTTATATTTGATTGTTCTAAAGATTTTTGCTTAACAGAAACATTTGCATTATTTATTGGATTTTCACCTTGATATAGATTGTCTCCTACCTTTTTAAGGGTGTTATAATTATTAAAATCTACAGTTCCAAAGGAATAAGAAGGTCTTCCATCAATACCTATGTTTCCATAGGCATCAGTAGTTATTTTACCGTTTCCCACAAGAATTCTCTCTTGATTTCCTGTATTACTATTTCTTCCCATGACATAGTCTCCAGTGTCATTAACTAAATATCCTTGCATATTTACATGAAAATGACCATCTCTTGTATAGTAATTTTGATTTTCTACTCCATTATCTCTATTTACAGTAAAAAATCCTCTACCATCAATAGCAAAATCTGTATCAGAATCTGTATTCTGTATACTCCCTTGAGTAAAATCTGTTGCAGTTTCATCAATTCTACTGCCTAAACTCAAATTTCCTATAGTCTGAGTGTAATTTATACCATTATTAATTTTACTTTTATTTTGAATAAGTACATCGTCAAACTTTTTAATGGCAAGATTATCACCTTTAAATCCAACAGTGTTTGAATTTGCCATATTATTTGTTATAACATCCTGTTTAGCCTCTTGTGTTATCATTCCTGATACAGCAGTATATAAACTTCTTATCATTTTTTCACATCCTTACTGTTTATTACTTTCATGTCTTCTGGATATCTCATACCATAAGACGAAGCTTTAGTTTCTATTTCACCCTTACTTAAATTTATGGCTGATTTTGCTGTGATCATAAAGCAAGTGGCTATTATCATTCCAATACCAATTCCTAAAAGAACTTTTCTATCTGAAATAAATTCAATAAACGCTTTTATTTTATGTATAATTTTTGTATTAATAGCACTTCCCCCTTACCTATACCCAGCTTCTTTGATATACTGTCTACAGATAATCCCTCTTTAATAAGTTTTTCTATGTCATCAACTTTAGCATTGTTTATTTCATTATTATCTCTATATTCATTCTTATTAATTTCTTCAGCTTTGTCAATAGTTTTTACTTTTACATCATCTTTATAATTAGAAATTTCTATTGAATCCATTTTATTGTTATTTAAAAAATTAGTTTCTATATCTCCATAGGATATATTCTTATCATTTTCATTGTAATTTTTATCTAATCTATCCTTTAATCCTTCTACTTCCTTTTGAAGTTCAAACACAGTTTCTGCGAATTCTTTTCTAATTTTTCCAATTTCCACATCATAGTCTTTCATATTAGTGGAAGCATTATCAAAAACATTTTTAAAACTATTTTTTTCTCTTTTCACGACTTTAACATTTATAGCTATTAACAAAATTCCTATAATCAATAATACTATTGTGGTCATTAAATCAACTCCAACTATTGATATTTTAACTTTTTAAGAGCTTGCCTAAGGTGTACAATAGCTCTTGAATGAAGCTGACAAACTCTGGACTCCGATACAGACAACACACTTCCTATTTGCTTTAGAGTTAGTCCTTCATAATAATATAATGAAAGAACAGTTTTATCTTTTTCATTCAGGATATCTAATGCCTTTGCCAGGTATTCAAGCTTTTCTTTTTCTTCTAAACTCTTTTCAGGACTTGGACTATTTTTATCTTCAATAGTTCCAATTAAAGGCATATCATCGTCTTCTGAAAAAATCAAATTTTCAAGAGATGATACAGACATATAGTTTATATAGTTTTCAACTTCTTTAATTTCAGCTATAGTCCCCCCAAAAGCCTTTGCAATTTCAGCATCTGTAGGATCTCTTAAGAGTTCATTTTGCAGCATTTCTATAACTTTATTGTATTTATTCAATTTATCCATAGCCCCTTTTGATATAGGACTATTCTTCCTAAGTTCATCTATCATGGCTCCCTTTATTCTAATAGAAGAATAAGTTGAGAATTTCATACCTTTGCTCTTATCGAATTTATTGAAAGCATCCATAAGTCCAACCATGCCATAGCCTACTAGATCCTCATATTCTATATATCTACTTTTACCTATTATAACTCTGGATGCTATATATTTTACCAATGGAATGTATTTTTTAACTATTTCTTCTTTGGTACCAAAGGCCCCTGCTATAGCCATAACCGATCACCCCTTTAACTTTTTTTCATCTGTTCACGCATTATCTTAAATATATAGGCCACAACTTTCTCCTGTGTTTTATTATCAATATTAAAGAAATTAAATCCAGATACATATAAATTGCTATCCATATCTTTAAACACTCTAATACAATTACACAATACAAATATATCTTCTTTTTTAAATGGAATCCTTATTATAATAATATCTCCCTTTTCAAAGCTTATCGGTGTTTTAAGCCTTAAGCCGCCACCACTTAAATCAAGCATTAACGCCTTTTTAAAATCTTTAGAATCCTTTATTAAGCTTCCAAATTCACTATTAGATATACTTTTATTAACCTTTAAATAAGATACATCTTTTATTAAGCTTACTCTAAAAAATCTTCTTCTTTGTATTTTTTTTATATTCTCAGGAATAGCCAAGAGTATCATAGGTATTCTATCCATCTTTCTTCCTATAACAACAGTATTAAACCCATATAAATTATTATCATCATAATACACCGCTGTAACTTTTTCATCTTTGTTAAGTGGTGCATATTCACCCCTACATATGGGTATACTTATTCCTATATAATCTTTATCAGTTTCTTGTATATTGCTTTTATAAACTTTATCATTTATAAGAATTTCACATTTTGAATTTATACTAAAGTTCACATTAACACTCATCACTATAACTCCTTATGAAAATATATTAAATATCTTTTTAAATAGTCCTTGTATTCCTGTGCCAGTTTCACTGCTGCAGTCACCTACAAGTAAATTTGCTATTTTATTTATATCCTGTGCTGCCATGCAATTTGGACTTCCAATTATAAAAGGTTCCTGACTTTTTACTGCCAAAACCAATTTTCTATCCTCAGACACATTTCCAATATATTCTGTATTAATATTTAAAAAGTTTTTTACAGCATTTTGAAATTTATCATAGGTTTCTTCTGCTTCATTTTTGTCAATAGTTCTGTTTATAACTATCTTAGTTTTTGATTTTATTTTAAAATGAACTACTGCTTTTAAAAGACTATAGGAATCCATAAGAGAAGTTGGTTCCGGTGTTACAACTAAAATCAGTTCATCACAACAGGATATAAATCCTAATACACTTCTATTTATTCCAGCACCAGTATCCATTATAATATAGTCTAAATCCTCTAGTTTTGATAATTTGTCTAAAAAATTATTTCTCTGGGTGTTTGTAATTTCATTTACTCTTGCTACACCAGATCCTCCTGGTAAAAGCTTAACTCCAAAAGGTCCCTCAACAACTACTTCATCTATACTCTTGTTATTAAATATAATATCAAACACATTATATTTAGGTAAAAATCCCATTAGTACATCATCATTTCCCATGCCTACATCCGCATCAAAGACCAAAACTTTCTTACCCATTTTTTGGATGGCTATGGCTAAATTTACCACAAGATTACTTTTTCCTACACCACCTTTACCAGAGGTAACAGTGATGATCTTTGGTCTGTTATTATCTTCATTCCCTTCTGTAGCCATTTGCCTTAACCGCTGTGCCTGATCTAACATATACTATCCACTCCTGTAACAAGATTTATTATCTCATTTATATCTAACCTCTTAATATCATCTGGCACATTTTGTCCAACTGACACATAGCTTAATGGCTTTTGTGCCTCATTCAGTATATTTAACATAGATCCATAAGTTGTAGTTTCATCTAATTTTGTTATTATTATATTATTATAATTCAAAACTTCATAACCCTCAACAATTGACTTTATATCACTATTTTTTGTAGTACAACTCATTACTAGATGCAAATTATCAGAATGTGTTTTATCAATAAAGGCTCTTAATTCAGATATCTGCATTTTATTTTTACTGCTTCTTCCTGTAGTATCTACTAGCACCACATCACAATCCTTCATACTGTCTACAGCAGCTTCCATGTCTTTTATTGAAAACACCACTTTAAAAGGAATATTCATAATATCAGCATAGGTTCTAAGCTGATCCACAGCTCCTATTCTATATGTATCTACAGTTATTAGTCCAACTTTCTTCTTTTCAATCAGGGCAAATCTCCCTGCTAATTTTGCAATGGTAGTAGTTTTTCCCACTCCAGTAGGTCCAACTAATACCATAACCCCATTATCTTTAACCTCAGCTACATTAATCATATGACCTAATACCTTTTTAATCTTTTCACTTTCATCTATGTCACTTTTATCTAAACTTACTCTACTTATAATTTCTTCAACTAAGTTCTCTTTTAAATCATAATTTCTAAGATTTTTATATAGCTCACTTTTCCCATTAAAAAGATTACCCCCATTACTTGCCATGCTGCTTAACATGGTTTTCATTTCTCTCATTTCACTAATAAGGTCATCTTCTCTTTCTGTTTTAATTTTAGGATTATTGTAATCTTCTACAGAAGCCTTTGTAATATCTGTATTCTCTATTTTTTCTACACTAAGCTTACTGTTATCACTATGCTTATCCATGGCTTTTTTAATAGCTGCTAAACTATCTTCCATAGGCCTACTTGTAGTATTCTTTTTATTCTCAATCTTTTTATCATTCTTAGTACCATTGTCAACTGCTGCAGTAACTTCCATAACTTTCTTTGAGAATAACCCTGTAAACCCCTTTTTTCTTATTTTCCTTTGGCTTATTATAACAGCATCTTTTCCAAGCTCATACCTAATCCTTGTCACAGCTTCACTCATGTTATTTACTATATATTTCTTTATAATCATTGTAAGCTGACAACTCCTTCAGTTTTTATTTCGATTTCATTAGGTATCTCATTTAGTGATAAAACTGTAATATTAGGGAATACCATTTCTATAAGCTTTCTAACCGCTGGCCTAATCTTTGGAGAAACCAATATTGCAGGTTGATTTTCTGGAAAATATATGGTATTAAGTGCATTTTTTATTGAATCAAGAATTCTTGAAGTAGTATCTGGATCTACCGCTGGGAAAGAACCCTGCATAGATTTTTGTATGTTATTTGCTATAACATTTTCAACTTCTGGTGCAAAGGTAGCCACCACAATTCTATTATTTTCATCTACTAATGGATTACATATACTTCTTCCGAGAGCTATTCTTACATATTCTGTGAGTAGTTCTAAATCCTTTGAATTCCTTGAATTATCTGCAAGACTCTCCAGTATAGTTACCATATCTTTAACAGGTACTTTTTCTTTTAATAAATTTTGAAGTACTTTTTGCACTTCTCCAATAGTCATAAGGTCTGGAATAAGTTCTTCTACTACAGCACTATATCTTTCCTTCATTGAATCTATTATTGTCTTAACTTCCTGTCTTCCAAGAAGCTCATAAGAATGTGATTTTATAGTTTCAGTTAAATGAGTTACCATTACTGTAGTAGGGTCAACTACAGTGAAACCCTTAATTTCAGCATCTTCTCTCTGATCCTTATTAATCCATACTGCTGGAAGGCCAAAGGTTGGCTCAATAGTTTTTATGCCTTGTATTTCTCCACTCTCACCGCTAGGATCCATGGATAAAAGCATACTTGGCATAAGTTCTCCCTTAGCTACCACAGTTCCTCTTATCTTTACTACATATTCATTAGTTTTTAATTGTAGATTATCTCTTATTCTTATAGGTTGAACTACAATTCCCATTTCTATAGCGCATTGTCTTCTTACAGATGCAATTCTTTGAAGAAGATCTCCTCCTGAAGCTTCATCTGCCAGTGGAATAAGTCCATAACCTATTTCTATTTCCATTGGTTCTACAGATATTAAATTCATAACATTTTCAGGCTCTTTATTTTCTTGTTCAGTTAATTCCATATTCATAGTTTCTTCCTGAATTATCTCCTGAGCCTTTTCATCCTTATATAATAAATAAGCACCTACCCCACATGCAATTGCTAGGATAAAAAAAGGTAAAAAAGGTAGTCCTGGTATAAAGCTTAAAAGTAAAAGTATGCCCGCTGCTATCCCTAAAACTTTAGGATATCCTGTAAGTTGTCCAACTACCTGCTTACCAAAGTCCTCATCATTACCAGAACGAGTTACCAAAATACCTGTAGCAATTGATATTAAAAGTGCAGGTATTTGACTTACAAGTCCATCACCTATAGTAAGTCTTACATAAGTTTGAGCAGCCTCTGCAATAGGCATATTTAGCTGTACTGCTCCAATTACTATTCCAGCTAATATATTTATTAAAACTATTACAATACTTGCTATAGCATCTCCCTTAACAAATTTAGAAGCACCATCCATAGAGCCATAAAAATCAGCTTCACTCTGAATCTTCTTTCTTCTATTCTTTGCCTCAGCATCATCTATAAGTCCTGCATTGAGGTCAGCATCTATACTCATTTGCTTACCAGGCATAGCATCTAGTGCAAATCTTGCAGCAACTTCTGCAACTCTTCCAGCACCATTTGTTATTACTATAAATTGTATTACTATTATAATTAAAAATATTATTATACCAACTAAATAATTTCCTCCTACAACAAAACTTCCAAAAGCATTAATTACATCTCCCGCATTAGCTTGACTCAATATAAGTCTTGTAGAAGAAATATTAAGTCCTAATCTGAATAGTGTAGTAATAAGAAGTAGGGTTGGAAATACCGATAATTGTAAAACCTCTGTAGTAAACATGGTTATAAGTATTATAATTATTGCAATAGTTATATTTATTACTATCAAGACATCTAACATAGGTGTAGGCAGTGGTATTATTATCATAAGAACTATAAACATTACTCCAACTGCCACAAGAATATCCAAGTTGTTTTTTAACTTAAAACCGCTTTTCTTGTCATTACTCATTTGTTATCTCACCCTTTACTTCTTTTTCATTTTATATACTAAAGCCAATATCTCTGCCACCGCTTGATACATATCCATAGGTATTTCTCCATCAATATCTACCTCTTTATATATAAGTCTAGCTAGAGGCTTATCTTCTATAATTGGTACATTATTTTCTTTTGCAATATCCTTTATCTTAAGAGCTATTCTATCTGCTCCCTTTGCTATGACAACAGGTGCACTGCTCTCTCCTTCTGTATACTTAAGAGCCACTGCAATATGTGTTGGATTTGTTACTACCACTGTTGCCTCTGGCACACTTGCCATCATTCTCTTTGCAGACATCTCCTTCATCTTCTGCTTTCTCTTTGACTTTACTTCTGGATCTCCTTCATCTTGCTTAAATTCTTCCTTTATTTCCTGCTTTGTCATCTTTAATTCCTTGTTATGCATAAACCTTTGATATATATAATCTGATATGGAAATAACAAGCATAATTATGCAAATTCTAAATAAAATTCCTGTGAAAATTCCCTTTAATGCATAGGGTAGAGAAGCAAATGTAAGTGTATTCATTATAAGTAATTTATCCAAATTATCTCTTACAAATTGATATCCTACAAAGCCCACAATAGTTATAAGTATAACATCTTTAAAAAGTTCCACCACTGTTCTTGAAGAAAAAATCTTTTTAAAGCCCGATATTGGATTTAATTTTTTAAAGTCAGGTTTTAAGGTTTCAGTAGTAAAGATGAAACCTGATTGAATGTAGTTTGCCAGTACTCCTAAAATCAGAATTGGTACTGCAAACATAAGAAATATTACACCTATATTAATTACAGCAAATATGAGTATATTATGTATTACATTATAATTTAAGTCCCTGTTTAAAGAAGTATTTAAATAGGAAAACATCATGTTTCTAAGTCTATCATAGGAGAAATTCCCCATAGTAGAAATAACCAAAGTGGCTCCCATAAGAGTAAGTGCTAGAGCCACTTCTTTACTCTTAGCTACTTGACCTTTTTTCTTTGCATCACTTTTCTTTTTAGGTGTAGCCTGCTCTGTTTTATCTTCAGATGCAAATATAATAACTACTGCAGGTACTATATTGTATAGACCCTTCCAAAGATCTGGTATTAAGCTAAATGCACTCACTATAAGATTCACTATTATAGGTAATATAAGCATAAAAATTGAGAATCCTAAAAGTATCTTAACCGGCATTCCAAGAATCATTACATTTAGCTGAGGTACAGTTCTTGAAACAAGCCCCATCACTATATCCGTTATTATTAGGACTATTACTATGGGCATTGCAATCTTTATACCTATTATAAAAAATTGAACCAGGGCATTTAAAGCATACATGGCAGACTGATCACCTAATATAAATTTTCCTATATGTATTGTATTAAAACTATCTATAAGTGCTTTTATAAGTACATGGTGTCCATCAATTACAAGAAATACTACCACACTTAACATAGCTAAAATTCTCTCTATTAGTGTTTCGTTACTTTGAGTACTGGGATCAAATAAAGACATCATACTAAAACCAACTTGTACGTCCATAAACTGTCCTGCAATTTTACCACAAATAAAAACCAAATTAGTCAGATATCCAAGTACAAGTCCTGTTATTATTTCACAGGCACATTGCTCTATATAAATAAATCCATTATCAATTCCCGTGACACTACTATAATCTATACTTGATACAATAAAAAATGAAATTATAGCACAAAATGAAATTTTAATTGTATTTGGAAGCCCATTTGGAAACAGCACCTGAAGAGCTACAAAAAAAGTTATAATCCTTAAAAATACTAGAAAAAAGGCAGAAAAATAGGATAAATCAATCATATTATCACACCTATCTAGTTATATTTGCTATCATGTCAAATATTCTTTCTGTAAAACCAGTCATCATATGAAGCATCCATGTACTAGCTACTATTCCAACAACTGCTATGGCAAGAAGCTTTGGAACAAAGGTAAGTGTCTGTTCCTGTATCTGAGTTGTAGCCTGCATTATGCTTATAATGAGTCCTACCACAACGGATACAATTAAAATTGGTGCAGATATTAAAAGTCCTGTACTTATAGCATCCTTTAATACTTTCAAAAGCATATTCTCTGTCATAATAATTCTCCCCTCACGAAAAACTTAAAATAAGTGATTTGACTACTAAATACCAACCATCTACCATTACAAATAATAGAATCTTAAACGGCAGTGAAACCATAGCTGGTGGTACCATAAACATACCCATGGACATAAGTATACTTGCCGCCACAAAATCTATAATCATAAATGGTATAAATAATAAAAAACCTATTATAAAGGCTGTTTTTAATTCACTTATTATAAATGCAGGTATAACCACATGAATAGGAGTATGCTCCGTATCAGTCTTTGGATCCATTTTAGCTGCATCCATAAACAATTGAAGATCCTTTTGTCTTGTCTGCTTAAGCATAAAATCCTTTAAAGGTTTTTCTCCTATAGTAATTGCCTGTTGCTGACTTATCTGATTATTTATGTAAGGCTGAATAGCATTATTATTAATTGTAGTATATGTAGGCATCATTATAAAAAAAGTTAAAAATAAAGCTAGTCCAATTATCACCTGACTAGGTGGAGCATTTTGAGTTCCCAATGCATTTTTTAGAAAACCAAGTACCACAATGATTCTCGTAAAACTAGTAGTCATAATAATTATAGATGGAAGCAGCGTAAGTACTGTAAGCATTAGAAGAAGTTTTATATTATCCACATAATCCGTTGGACTTGACGCATTGTCTACAGATAAATTTATCTTTGGCACTGGTATACTTTGCGGCGCTGCATAGGTCCTATTATTAATAAAAAATATACAAAATAAAACTAAAATAGATATTATACAAGCTTTTTTCTTCATTGAAACCTTCCTTTTTAATCTTAGGTATTTTCAAAGAAATAATGAATCAGTGTATTGCCTTTACTGTATTTTTATTGCTATTTCTTTTTTTTCACCTTAATTTTATCCTTTAGTGTTTTTAAAAACTCACTTTTATTGCCAGTATTGAATTTATCTTTAAAATCCTTATAAAATTCGTTGAAATTTTTATATTGTGTGACTTTCTTTGACTCTTGAATTTTTTTTATTTCTTCGCTATCTAATTCCATTAGAATTTCCAGTTTGTTCCCTGCACTTGAGAAAAGGTACCCCCTTTCCCCAATTTTTATTAATAAAAGACTGTTTTCTTTAGTAAGTGTAAGCCTTTCTAATACCTTCATGTAGTTTCCATTTTGCATATTTTGTAGCTTGTTTCCACCATATTTTATGCTTATATATATTAAAGGTAAAATAAATAAAAGTGCAACTACAAGCTTAAAAATCATTAATAATATATTTGGCATTTTCTACCACCCTAATTATATTTTAGGCCTATTCAAATAAATAACCAGTCAGTACGCTAATATATTTAACTTGCTATTTGTTTTCATATGCCTTACTGAACTACTAATTCATCAAAATATATATGACTTATCTTTCCCTTTTTAAGCACTGGATTTACTGCATCGAGAATCTGTTGTTTCATATCATTTATACTCTTTTCATTTCCAGTAAAATCAGAAGCTTTTTTGCTTCTCAATACACTATTAACTGCATCACTTAAAATAGGTTTTTTATTTACATCTTCACTTTCAAGTTCAGCTTTAAGCTTACTATTATTTTCGTCATATCCAAAACTTACCTTTACCTTTAAATATCTTTGAGAATCAGTATCTGATAAATTTACTATAGCTTCATCTAAAGAGTAAGTATTTTCATCTGCCGAAGTAGTGGTAACTGGTGAAGCAGTATTATTTATATTACTTGAAGTGCTGGCTTGATGTAGTTTTGCTGCTCCTCCAAAGAAGAGAATGTAACCTCCAAAGGCTCCTAATAAAACAATTAATAGCACTAATAATATTATAATAATTTTACTAGCCCCACCTGTTTTATTTCCCTTATTCTTTTCACTCATGCGTTCATCTCCTTTTGCAAATAATTAAAAACATAATTTATGTATTAGACATTTCCCAAAAATAAACATTTCCTATGGAAATATACACACAGGCTTTATTTATAATTTGAATTATAAATTCTCTTTTTAAATAATATTATCTTATCTATAATTTCATCTGAAGTTTCCTCTACAAGATATTTATTTCCATTCATTAGCGTTATTACAGTTTCAGGTATTTCCTCAATTTTTTCTATATTATCTGAATTGATTATAAATTCCTTATGATTCATTCCGGTGAGTTTTATCATAAATTCACCTGCTTTCTTATATAATTGAAATAACTATTAAATATTTAACTTGTTATTTTTTACTCATGTAATAATTCAAAAAATATATTTGTACAATCAAAAGGTTAATTAATTATTAATAGTCTAAAACCTAAAGGCTAATACCATTAATAATTAACTCATCCCCTCTTTAATTGTACATTAGGCACATTCAAATAAATAACTAGTCAGTATGCTAGCCTATTTTAAATCCTACTGCGTCAACAGAACCCTCAGATAGCTTACTATCCTCAGAACCTGTTTCCTTGTTGGATTCAAAATATTCGTCGCATCTTTGACTTACTATTTATTTTCATATGCCTTATTAACTTATTTATAAATTATCTCTTAAGATTTACTATGGTATTTAATATATCATCACCTGTTGTTACAGCTTTACTATTAGCCTGAAAAGCTCTGCTTGCAACAATCATATCAGTGAACTGCTGAGCAAGATCTATATTTGACATTTCAAGCATTCCGGAAGTCATAGCACCGTATCCATCGCTATTATCACTTGCAGCAGCATGTCCTGCACCAGTTCTCACAACAGCATCTCCTGAGTTAGCTGAAATATTATATAGATTTCCTCCTTCTTTTACTAAACCTGCTGGATTTTGAAAAGAAGCCATGGCAATTTGTCCGATTGCTGTAACTCTACCATCTTCAAGAGTTCCAACTATTAAACCATCTTTTCCTATGGAATAGCTTGTAACTCTAACTTCGGTTCCACCATCATTAACTGTACTAGGTATTCTTAATGTTTTAAGATTTGTATCATCAGATGTTACTGTACCTGAAGCATCTACAAAATTTATAGTTCCTTGCGCATCATTAGTAATACTTCCACCTACTGAATAACCCATAATTCTGTATCCATCTGAAGTTAGAAGATTACCTGACTTATCTAGGGCAAAAGCACCATCTCTTGTGTATGAAATTTGTGAATTTGCATTTGCAGCAATATTATGATTAGTAGTACTGTTAACTGTAACGCCATTGTTACCAAAAACAGTAGGCCCTTTACTCACCAGGAAATATCCATCTCCATCAATAGCTACATCCAAAGTTCTATTAGTAGTCTGTAAATTACCTTGAGTCATTATAGTATCTACTCCTGCTACTTTAACTCCAAGTCCTATCTGACTTGGATTTGTACCTCCTAGTGCTACTGTTGGCATTCCAGCATCTGTTGTAGTTTGACTTAACATATCTTGAAATCTTGTTCTACCACTTTTAAAGGCTGTTGTTCCATCATTTGCTATATTATTACTTACAACATCCAAGGCTGTTTGATTAGCCTGCATACCTGATACTCCTGAATTCAATAATCTTAATCCCATATTAAAAACCTCCATTAGTTTATTAATTTATTTTTTATCATATTTTGATCAGCTTCTATCACTCCACTGATCTAGACTTCCCATAATAAGGTCCAGTCTAAAGTAAAACCACACTATCCACATTGGTAAAAACATTATTTTTAGCACTATTTTTGTCTACTGCTGTTATTACAGTTCTATTCTTAATACTTGTAACCAGTGCTAAATCTTTGTAAAGTATAACTGAATTTTTACATCCCTTTTGTTCTGCTTTATTTATGCCTTCATTTATAGTCTTCATATCCTGCTCATTTAGGCTTATACTTCTACTTCTAAGTCTTTCAGCAGCATGAGCTGAAATGTTAAATCCTTCTTTTTCGTTGATTTCTTTCTTTAATATATCTTTAAAATCTACATTATTTTTAGATTTTTCAGTACTTTTTTGCTGTGAAAAACCACCAATAGGTTCTATAGGGTGAATTTGTCCATTGATTACTCTATAACTCATCTTTATAAATCAGCTGTAGAAGTATCGTTATTTGAAGTATAATTGTCATTGGTATCCGATGTACCTGATGACTTATCGGTACTTGTACTACTATTTGAACTATTACTACTTGATAAAACATCAGGATTAACCTGAATAATATCACTATAATCAAAATCCTTAGTAACAGCTTTTCCATTATCCGAAGTATTAACTGATAATGTTATTGTATCTCCATCTTTAGTTATAGACTTAACTACCCCTACATAATTATTTCCCAGACTGTCAGTAGGATTAAATTTAACATTTACACCAATCAGATTGGCTGCTGAATTTAAAGTCATTGTACCATTTAAATTTGCCATTTGCTCCAGTGATGAAAACTGTGCAAGTTGTGCAACGTATTGTGTAGAATCCTGATTACTACTACCTGTAGGATCCTGATTAGATAACTCAGCTGCTAATATTTTCAAAAATGAATTCTTATCAATGTCTTGTCCCTTTTTTACAATCTTTGTTCCCCTATCTGTTGCACTTGAATTGGCAACAGCGGACTGATACCCAGTTTGAACTGTATCACTACTTGTTACAGCCATGTTTTACCTCCTTATATGAGTTTATATTTTATTTAGTATACTGATTTATTTCATTATACTAAAACATTAACGTTATTCTCTTCTCTATTACTATTCTCATATTTAATATCTGTTTCTTCCATATTACTGCTATTTAAATTTGCAGTTTCATTATTACTTCTATTATCATTCCCATTATTTCCACTGAACTGATTATTATTAAAATTACTATTATCACTGAAATAAGTAGTATCACCATTATAAATATTTATATCAAGACTCTGAATTTTAATATGCTGATTATTTAAGGAATTATTAATCTCATGTAAATTTGAATTCAATAAATTGTAAGAATCCTTATTAGCAGCAGTTATAGTAGCTTTCATAATATTACCATCAGAAGTAATCTTTATAAGCATTTCTCCAAGTTCCTTTGGAGCTATTTTTACCGTCATACTTTTTATATTATTGTCTTCCATATAATTTAAACTTTTAATAAAATCAGAAGTAAAATTATCTTTATTTATTACTTGTGGTTGAATATCCTGATTTTGATTATTTAAATCAGCAGTATTTACTGTAAATTGATTCATTACATTAATAATCTTTGAATACTTATCATCAGAGCCTTTATTATCTACAAGCTGATTTAGAAATTCATTATCCTTACTCTTTGTTAGACTATTGGAAGTAGATATTAATTTAGTAGAAGAATTATTAGTATTACTATACATGTCCTGGAGTTTTGATAATATGTTATGTAATATAGTAACTTCTCTCTTATTCAATACTTGCTGCTGATTATTACTAACGGATTTTGCTGCACTAGACAATGAATTCTTTTCTGAAATAATTTCATTACTACTTTCAAGACTCTTAAATTCTGATAATATTTCTTTAATACCATTAATCTCTTTTGTTGATTGATTTCCAAGCATATCTGATAATTTATCTTGTTTATTAGAAACTTGTTGAGCTAAATCAGTTTTGGTATCCACTTTGTCAGATAATAAATAATTTAGCTTATTTAACACTGAGTTTATACTATCAGATTTAATACTATCTTGATCACTTTTTAGTAAAGTTGTACTATTATTGTCATTCTGCAGAGAAATTAACTTTTGTAATTTCTCCTCTATATCATTAATCAATTGTTCCTTAGCTGAAACCACATTTGTTTTATCAAGTTCATTATCTGATAATATTTCTTTTTTTACAGTTTTATTAGTATTATTATCTAATTTATCAGAAGGATTTTGTATTCTACCAACCTTATTATTTAAATCATAAGAGAAATTTTGTGAATCCAATTTACCTGATATTAAGTTATTAAGTAAATCATCATTATTATTTAATTTAATATCATTTTGTGCTTTATCAGTTTTATTATTTACATTATTCTGGAAATTTTCTAAAACTAATTTAGTTGATATTAAATTATTAAGCAAATCATCATTAATGTTTTCTGCATTACTATTTAATAAATCAGAAGATTTACTGCTTATATCATTACTATTTTCAAGATTCTTAAGTTCTGATAATATTCCTTCAATAGCACTAGTCTCTTTTGTTGATTGCTTTCCAAGTATATCTGATAATTTATCTTGATTGTTAGAAACTTGTTGAGCTAAATCAGCCTTAATATCCATTTTGTCAGATAATAAATAATTTAGCTTATTTAATACTGAATTTATACCATCAGATTTAATACTATTCTTGTCACTTTTTTCTAAGATTGTGCTATTATTTATATTCTGCATTGAAATTAAATTTTGTAATTCCTGTGCTATATCATTAATCAATTGTTCCTTAGCTGAAACCACATTTGTTTTATCAACCTTATTATCCGTATCATCAAATAAATTTTGTGTCTTATCAGTTTTATTATCCACTTTATCAGAAAGCTCTTGTATTCTATCAACCTTATTATCTAAATCATATGAGAAATTTTGTGAATCCAATTTACCTGATATTAAATTATCAAGTAAATAATCATCATTATTCTTTGATTTAATAACATTTTGTGATTTATCAGTTTTATTATTTACATTATTTTTGGAATTTTCTAGATCTAATTTGGTTGATATTAAATTATTAATATTAAGTAAATCATCATTAATGTTTTCCGCATTACTATTTGGTAAATCAGAAGATTTACTGTTTATATCATTACTATTTTTAAAATTCTTAAGTTCTGATAATATTTCTTCAATAGCACTATTCTCTTTTGTTGATTGCTTTTCAACCATACCTGATAATTTATCTTGATTGTTAGAAACTTGTTGAGCTAAATCAGTTTTATTATCCACTTTGTCAGATAATAAATAATTTAGCTTATTTAACACTGAGTTTATACCATTAGATTCAATACTATTCTTGTCACTTTTTTCTAAGGTTGTGTTATTATTTATATTCTGCATTGAAATTAAATTTTGTAATTCCTGTGCTATATCATTAATCAATTGATCCCTAGCTGAAACCACATTTGTTTTATCAACCTTATTATCCGTATCATTAAATAAATTTTGTGTTTTATCAGTTTTATTATCAACTTTGCCAGATAATAAATAATTCAGCTTATTTAATACTGAATTTATACCATCAGATTTAATACTATTCTTGTCACTTTTTTCTAAGGTTGTACTATTATTCTCATTTTGCAGATAAATCAACTTTTGTAATCCCTGTGCTATATTATTAATCAATTGATCCTTATCTGAAACACTCTTTGTTTTATCAACTTTATTATCCGTATCATCAAATAAATTTTGTGTTTTATCAGCTTTATTATCTACTTTATTAGGAAGCTTTTGTATTCTATCAACCTTATTATGAAAATTATTAGAGAAATTTTGTGAATCCAATTTACCTGATATTAAGTTAGTAAGTAAATCATCATTATTATTTGATTTAATAACATTTTGTGCTTTATCAGTTTTATTATTTACATTATTCCGGAAATTTTTCGAGCTTAATTTAGTCGCTATTAAATTATTAAGTTGATCATCATTAATGTTTTCTGCATTACTATTTATTAAATCAGAGGATTTACTGCTTATATCATTAATATTATCAAAACTTTTAAGTTCTGATAATATTTCTTCAATAGCACTAGTTTCTTTTGTTGATTGCTTTTCAACCATACCTGATAATTTACTTTGATTGTTAGAAACTTGTTGAGCTAAATCAGTTTTAGTATCAACTTTGTCAGATAATAAATAATTTAATTTATTTAACGCTGAGTTTATACCATCAGATTTAATACTATTCTTGTCACTTTTTTCTAAGGTTGTGCTATTATTCTCATTTTTCAGATAAATCAACTTTTGTAATTCCTGTGCTATATTATTAATCAATTGATCCTTATCTGAAACACTCTTTGTTTCATCAACTTTATTATCCGTATCATCAGATAAATTTTGTGTTTTATCAGTATTATTTTCGGCTTTAGATTTTATATTTTCACTAAACAACAAATTTTTTGAATTCTTATCTATAGAGCCAATATCATCATCCAAACTATATTTTGATGCCTTATTTAAATAATCTCCAAACTTATCAGTCTTTCTTGAAAACTTTTCTCCTGTAGTTTGTAGACTAGACCCCTTTATTTTAGAAATATTCTTAGGGATTTTACTAAAATCAGTTGTTATAACTATCTCACTCATATTCTTCACCTCCCTTCGCTATTTCTTCTTATAAATCCATACAATGCGAATTCATCATTAGCCTTTTGTTCAATGAAATTCTGTTCTTTAGTAAATTGAGCCTTTTGCTTATCTTTTAAAATTTCCACTGTCTTTCTGTCTATCTGATTCTCTTTAAGTTCCTGTCTTTTTTGCTCTAATAAAGTTTCTTTTTTTTCAAGTTCCATATTTGCCTGATCAATACATCTCGAAAGAGAATTTAAATATACTTGTGTTATCTTTTGCTGAACAACGGAGCCATATTTTCTTTTTTCGCTAAACTCTTTATAACTAGTATTCAATTTTTCAAGATTTTCCTCTGCACCAATTTTCTCTTGCTGTGCCTTTTTAAAATTTATCTTACCTTCTTCTTCTCTATCTTTTCTTATATCTAAAAGCTTCTGAAGTCTAAATTTGAAATTCCCCATAACATTTACCTCTCGTAACTAAATTAATTAAACTCTTAATTCAATATCATTTATGTAAAGAAACACTTTTGATTTATAATTTTCACTGTTAATAAGTTTAAATAAAGTTACAATGCATTTGTTCATTTAAAAATCAGCTAAACATCTGAACAAGTTTATTTCTACTCTCTTCAAAATTTGATTTTTCATTTATTCCCTGTCTTAAATAATTAATAATATAATCATGATAATGCAAGGCTATATCTATTTTTTTATTACTTCCTCTTACATAAGCACCTAAATTTATTAAATCCTCAGAATCATTATAGGTTGCCAGCAAATCTCTAGCTGCAGAAGCTGCCTGCTTATGATCATCATCGGCTATTTCTGACATAAGTCTACTTATGCTCTTTAAAGTATCAATAGCAGGATAGTGGTTTTTTGCAGCTAAATCCCTTGACAATACTATGTGTCCGTCTAAAATACCTCTCACTGCATCTGCTATAGGTTCGTTAAAATCATCTCCATCTACAAGCACTGTATAAAAAGCGGTAATAGAACCTCTATCTGACATACCTGACCTTTCCATGAGCCTTGGAAGCATAGCAAAAACGGAAGGTGTATATCCCTTAGTAGCTGGAGGCTCTCCAATGGCAAGTCCAATTTCTCTTTGTGCCATAGCAAATCTGGTCACCGAATCCATCATAAGTATTACCTTTTTTCCTTGATCTCTAAAATATTCTGCAATAGCTGTAGCAGTAAAAGCCCCTTTTAATCTTACCAAGGCTGGTCTGTCTGAGGTAGCACACACTATAATAGACTTCTTCATTCCCTCTTCACCAAGATCCTTTTCAATAAAATCAAGAACCTCTCTTCCTCTTTCACCAATAAGGGCAATTACATTCACATCAGCCTGAGCTTCTCTTGCTATCATACCTAGGGTTGTACTTTTTCCTACTCCACTACCTGCAAATATACCTATTCTCTGTCCTTCACCGCAGGTTAAAAATCCATCTATGGCTCTTACTCCTGTAGACATTACATTTTTTATTCTTCGCCTTTTAAGTGGATCTGGTGGATCACTGTCAAGTTTATAATAGTTTCCTTCACCTAAAACTTTATCATCCAAGGGTTTACCAAGTCCATCCAAAACCCTTCCAAAGAGTTCTTCTGAACATTTAACAGTAAGTGGCTTTCCTGTAGGTACAACTTTACAGCCAGGTGCTATTCCTATAAGTTCTCCTAAAGGCATCAGTATTATGTTATTCTCCCTAAACCCTACAACTTCACACTCTACAGCAACATTTTTCTCATTATATATTTTGCAAACTTCACCTACAAAGGCTTTGATTCCCTCTACTTCAATGGTAAGTCCTATTACCTTACTAACTACACCCTCTATGTAAGCTGTACTGCATTCCTCTACCTTTTTCATCAGTTCCTTAAAATTCAAAGAAATCATATCTTTTGTTCTCCTCAATTCATAATTTCCTCTTTTATCTTTTCAAGTCCCGTAGTAATGCCTAGCTGAATTTTACCATTATCCTTTTCAATAACAACACTGTCATCACCTAAAAAATTATCCTCTATAACAAATATTTCGCCTTTTAATGGTATTTGTCTTTTCCATATCTCCACTTTCTCATTCAATGAATTGTGATGAAGCTTACTGCATTTTATAGTTATAAGCATATTATTTTTTAGAGTACTAACAGCATCATAAATCATATCATCAATGCCGTCTTCTTCTTTAACCTGCTTTTTTAAAATCTGAGATGCAATGGAAAGTGCTAACTCCTTTACATCTACTCTTTTATCCAAAAGATATTTTTCATATTCCAGCTTTGCATTGCTAACGAGTTCTGAAGCATTTTTCTCAGCGTTGGTTGTTATATTTTCAGCCTCCGCTTTGCTTTTGCCTATAGTCTCGTCGTAAGCATCCTTATATCCAGTATGCTTTCCCTCTTCATATCCCTTGTTATAAGCTTCATTTTTCATAATTTCTGCATCACTGATGGCCTTAGTTTTTATGCCCTCTGCTTCTGCTTTTGCCTTGTCCATAATGGCCTTGGCGATTTTCTCAAATTTATCTATATTTTCTTCGCCATTATTTTTTATGATATGCTTAATTTCCTCTAAAGATTGCTGCTTTTCTTCAATGTTACCATCTGTAATTATCTCTTTTTTTCCCTGTTCAATTACTTTAGTATTTTTAATAATACTAGACGATAATAGCATCTTCTCCACCTCTTGCAATTACTATTTCACCAGCGTCATCCAGTCTTCTTATTATGCCAACAATTTTCTGCTGTGCTTTCTCTACATCTACGATTCTTACAGGTCCTAGGAATTCTATATCTTCCTTTAATGCAGAAGCAGCTCTCTTTGATTGATTTCTGAAAATACAATCTGCAACTTCCTCTGAACAGCCTTTAAGTGCCAGTGCCACATCTTTATTATCAAGTTCTCTAAGAACTCTTTGTATAGACACATCGTCCATAGTAATAATGTCCTCGAATATGAACATTGACTGCTTAACTCTTTCAGCAAGTT
>NZ_BAEV01000036.1 GCF_000246895.1 Clostridium arbusti SL206
ATATGAAAATAAATAACAAGTGAAAGATACGACGTATATTTTGAATCATACAAGGAAACAGGTTCTGATGATAGTGGTGCTATCAGAGGGTTCTGTTAACGTAGTATGATTCATAATAGACTAGTATACTGACTAGTTATTTATTTGAACATGCCTAAAGAAAGGGGTAGGGAATATGGAAAAAATTATTGAAGAACTTTATGCCACTATTGTAGATAGAAAAAGTAATCCATCAGAAAATTCCTATACTAATTATTTATTTGAAAAGGGATTAGATAAAATACTTAAAAAAGTTGGAGAAGAAAGTACTGAAACAATAATAGCAGCAAAAAATAATGATCCTAAGGAACTTGTAATGGAAACTTGTGATTTAGTCTATCATTTACTTGTACTATTAGCAAATCAGGATATTGATTTAAAGGACATTAAAGCAGAATTAGAAAAAAGAGAAGCTAAGACAGGAAATAAAAAGGCTGAGAGAAAAGAAATAGAAAATTTATAATAGTGCATATGAAAATAAATAACAAGAATTATTGTTGACAAATTTTAAAAATTAGAATATTATATACTAAAGAATTATCAATAAATATTAAATGCTTTGATAAGAATTAGTAGCATAATGTAAACTAAAAGAGAAGAATCCTTTAGGCTGAAATGGATTTTGAGTGTGAGTTATGTGAATGCATCTTTGAGCACTGTTTCTAAATATAAACAGAATTGTATTTATATTAGATTTCAGCGTGTACGCCCGTTAAAGCGTTAAGGTATAATTGTATTGAAAAACTGGAGATATCATATATTTATTTATATGATAAGTAGAGTGGAATCGCGGAAGTTACTTCTGCCTCTATATGGGGGTAGAAGTTTTTTATATAAAGATATATGGCACTATATAATTTGTACCCTCCTAATAGTATAAGTGTACTGTATATTTTTTTTATTATGGATTTGTGTCAATTTTTTTTATAGTTATTCATAGTATGTCAATAGGAATAATATAATAAGGAGGAGTATATCATGAACTCTACTGAGTATTTTAATGATATTGCACCAAAATGGAATGTAATTAGAAGTGAGTATTTTGAAGAAAGATTGAAATATAAAGTTTTATCTAAAGTAAATATAAAGGATAAAATTGTTGCAGACTTAGGCTGTGGAACAGGATTTATTTCTATGGCTCTAGCTGGTGAAGCAGGAATAGTATTTTCTATAGACAATTCAATTAATATGTTAAAGGAATTAAAAAAGTTAATAACAAGTAAAGATTTAAACAATATTTATCCAATAAAATCTTCACTTGATAATATAGTTTTATTTGATGAATCTTTAGATGCTGTATTCATAAATATGGCGTTGCATCATATACATGATGCAGAGAAGGCCATAAATGAAATGAGTAGGATATTAAAAAAAGGAGGTAGTGTAATCATATCTGATGTTATGGAGCATAACGGTGAATGGGCAAGAGAAGAAATGTTTGATGAATGGCTTGGATTTTCAAATGCCCAAATAACCAAATGGCTTCAAAAATCAAATTTTAAAAATATTAATATAGAGAATACAGATTTAAGTTGCAAAGGCTATTCAAGTAAAGGTGAATATACTGAAACAGGTATATTTATAGCCTCTGCAATTAAGGCATCTTGAAAAAACACACTTATGAAATTTTAATTATCATTTATTTTCGAATGCTTAAAGTCTAAATATAAATACAGGGGGAAGAAATTATGAAAATTGAATCTTTAGTAATTCACGGAGGAATAGATGGGGATGATAAGACAGGTGCAGTAAATGTGCCTGTTTATCAAACATCCACTTATAAGCAGCCAAGCTTTGGAGAAAATAAAGGATATGAATATTCAAGAACTGGAAATCCAACAAGAGAAGCTCTAGAAAAGCTTATTGCAGATCTTGAACATGGATATGCAGGTTTTGCATTTGCTTCAGGGATGGCAGCAATTACAGCAGTATTATCATTATTTAAAGCTGGGAATAAAATAATAATATCTAATAATGTATATGGGGGTACCTTTAGAGTTTTAGACAAGATTTTTAATAATTTCGATATAGGTTATAAAATTGTTGACACTACAAATTTAGAGGATATAAAAAATAATATAGATGAAGATGTAAAGGCAATATATATAGAAACACCAACTAATCCACTAATGGATATAACTGATATTGAAGCAGTATCTAAAATAGCAAAAGAAAAGGGCATTTTTACTATTGTAGATAATACTTTTATGACACCATATCTTCAGAAACCAATTACTTTGGGAACAGATATAGTTATTCATAGTGCTACTAAATATTTAGGTGGACATAGTGATGTTGTATCAGGACTTGTAGTAGTAAATAATGAGGAATTAGCTACAAAACTTCATTTTATTCAGAATTCTACTGGAGGAGTTTTAGCACCTTTTGATTCCTTCTTACTAATAAGAGGAATAAAAACATTAGCTGTAAGAATGGACAGACATAATGAGAATAGTAAAGTGATTTCTGAGTATCTAAAGAACAGAGATGAAATAGATAAAGTTTATTATCCAGGCTTTGAGGATCATCCAGGTCATGAAATTCAAGTAAAACAGGCAAAAGGATATGGTGGAGTAATATCTTTTGTACTAAATGATAAGGTTGATTATAAAAAGTTCTTATCCAGCTTAAAATTAATTACCTTTGGTGAAAGTCTTGGTGGAGTGGAGTCATTAATATGCCATCCTGCTTCAATGACTCATGCGGCAATTCCCTATGAAATAAGACAAAAGGTGGGAATTGTAGATAATTTGATAAGATTATCTGTTGGAATAGAGAATGCTAGTGATTTATTAGAAGATTTAACGCAAGCATTAAAAGAAAGCATATAAATATAAGTATAAGCATAAATTCATAATGGGTTAATTACTATGTTATAGAGAAGAGGGAGATTTTTGAAGTATATAGAGGATGTTAGGGATCTTATAGGAAATACTCCAATTATAAAAATTAATACTATAAGAATTAAAGAGGGAGTTAATATATTCGCTAAACTTGAAACAAACAATCCAGGCGGCAGTGTTAAAGACAGAATTGGTGTATATATGATAGAAGATGCCGAGAAAAAAGGACTTTTAAAACCTGGATATACAATTATAGAAGCTACCGCTGGAAACACGGGAATAGGAGTAGCACTTGGAGCTATTAACAAGGGGTATAATGTTATCTTTGTAGTACCTAAAAAGTTTTCAGTAGAAAAGCAGGCACTTATGAGAGCTCTAGGTGCGAAGATTATAAACACTCCAAGGGAAGATGGAATGCTTGGGGCAGTAGCAAAAGCAGAGGAATTATTAAAAGATACTAAAAATTCCATAAGTCTAAGACAATTTGAAAATGCTACTAATCCACTTGCTCATTATGAAACCACCGGTCCAGAGATATATAGAGACCTTGATGGAAAAATAGATTATCTTGTGGCAGGAGCAGGTAGTGGTGGAACTTATACTGGGGTTGTAAAATATTTAAAAGAAAAGAATCCTAGAATTAAGGGTATATTGGCGGATCCAGAAGGTTCAACTATGGGGGGAGGACTAGAAGGTTGTTATGATATTGAAGGAATAGGTAATAACTTTATACCGCATACTATGGATATGGAGCTAGTAGATGAAACCATAAAAGTAGATGATAAAGAATCTTTTGATATGGTAAAGGAATTGGCTTCTAAAGAGGGGCTTATAGTTGGAAGTTCATCTGGAGCAGCTATGGTAGTTGCTCTGAAGCTTTCAAGACAAATAGATAGCGGAAATATTGTAACAATTTTCCCGGATAGAGGAGATAGATATTTTAGTAAGAATATTTATTAATCTTAAAAATTCATTATATAAAAATAACTGTTTTAATTTATTTTAAAACAGTTATTTTTGTGTTCGAATATATATATGTATAATATTATATTAATATCTGGAATATTATTTACAGGATGATTAGTTACTTCTTTGAAGGTAGCTTGTATTGATTTGAAAATAATAGTTCTATAAAATAGTTTTTATCTCATGATTAGTTGCTATAATATTAAATATTCTAAAAATGGTGATAATGGTAGTTCGTTCATGGATAATACATCTAAGCTTATTTGGAATATAAACTCCAGCTAAGCAAGATTCATTAATAATTATAATTTTTTAATCAATTAAATTGGAGGAAATGTATGAGATTATTACTAGTAAATGATGACGGGATAAATGCAAAAGGTCTCCATGCTTTGGCAAAAGAACTTGAAAGATATTATGAAATAACTATTGTTGCACCAGATAGTGAAAAAAGTGCTTGTGGACATTCTATAACTATTTCAGGACCTTTAATAGTAAAAAAAGTAAATTTACCTGAAATAAATTCTAATGCTTATAGTGTTACAGGAACACCTGCTGATTGTGTTAGAATTGGCATGGCTAAATTAGTAGATAAAGATATTGATATGGTAGTGTCTGGAATAAATATAGGTGCTAATTTAGGAAATGACATACTTTATTCAGGAACAGTTTCAGCTGCAATTGAGGCCGCCATTAATAATGTACCCTCAGTGGCAGTATCGGTGCATGCTGATAAAAGTTTTGAAAAATTTTCTACTGCTGCAAAGTATGCTAGAAAGGTTTTAAATTTAGCAAAAAAAAATAATTCATATAATGATATTGTTTTAAATGTAAATGTACCTGGATTACTACAAAAAGATATAAAAGGTATTAAAATATGTAGAATTGGCGGTAGAGTATATAATCATGATTATGAAAAAATTAAAAATTCAACTGAAGATGCCAGCTTTGTTCTCAATGGAAAGGTCAATGAACTCCATGAAAGTGATACAGATGTACATTTTTTGAGAGCAGGATATGTTACTTTAACACCATTACATTATGATTTAACAAATTTTAAAATTTTGAAAGATGTAGAAAAGTGGGTAGAATAAATTAAATTTATCTCCTACACATAGAATATTTTATTGATAAATACAAAATAATATACTTATGGTAAAAAGATTTGTAATATACGGATTCTTAGGACTAAGTGCTGAAATATTTTGGACGGGACTTGGATCACTACTTAAAGGGGATATCAAGCTTACAGGATATACTTATATATGGATGTTTCTTATATATGGGTTGGCTGTTTTTCTTGAACCTATGCATGATAAGATTAGAAGCTGGCCACTTATGTTAAGGGGAGGCGTTTACATGGTAATTTTATTTTCTATCGAATATTCAAGTGGTTGGCTTTTAAGGAGTATCATAGGGACTTGTCCATGGAATTACGGTAATGGTCCACTATCTATCAATGGATTGATCAGGCTAGATTTTGCTCCTGTATGGTTTTGTTGCGGGCTTGGCTTTGAAAGAGTTCATGATGCTATTGATAGACTATTCTTTTTGCTTGGAGCTCATAGCTAAGTAACATTCATATACTAATGAAAATAATCTGTTTTGGAAGCACTTTTCATTTTGAAATTTTCACAATAAGTTTATAAAAACATAAAAAATCCTATTTAGTTATAAAATAATTAATCTAATAGGATTTTTATATTTAACATATATTCATAAAAGGTAGATAATTATAAAACTAAATATCTTATTTTTGATTATACTTTTATTTGTAGAGAGTGAAAACAATTATCTTAGGTTATAATATGTATAAAAGAAGGTGATTTTATGAACTCAAATAGTATATCTAATAGATTAATTAATGAGAAAAGTCCTTATCTGCTTCAACATGCTTATAATCCTGTTAATTGGTATCCATGGAGTGAGGAAGCTTTTAATAAAGCCAATAGGGAAAATAAACCTATATTTTTAAGTGTTGGATATAGCACCTGCCATTGGTGCCATGTTATGGAAAAAGAATCCTTTGAAGATAATGAAGTAGCAGAACTATTAAATAAATATTTTATAGCAATCAAAGTTGATAGAGAAGAGAGACCGGATATAGATAATATATATATGTCAGTATGCCAGGCTATGACGGGAAGTGGCGGATGGCCTATGACCATTATTATGACTTCAGATAAAAAGCCATTTTTTGCAGGAACTTATTTACCTAAAAAGACACAGTATGGGCATATGGGACTCATGGAATTATTAAATAAAATAAATAAGCTTTGGATAGAGGATAAAAATAAATTAGTAGAATCCAGTAATAACATTGTTGATTTTCTGCAAGATCAAATTGTTCATAAAAAAGGTGAAATTAGTGAAAAGATAGTAAATGATGCTTATGAGTCACTAAGAGATTCTTATAATCCGGTTTTTGGTGGATTCAGTAGCTCACCTAAATTTCCAACGCCACACAATTTGAATTTTCTTTTGAGATATTATAGGGCAAAGGGTGATAAATATGCCTTACAAATGGTAGAGAATACTTTGAATTCTATGTATTCTGGAGGGATTTTTGACCATATAGGCTTTGGATTTTCTAGATATTCTGTGGATTCAAAATGGCTAGTACCACATTTTGAAAAGATGCTATATGATAATGCACTTTTAGCTATTATATATACGGAAACCTATCAAATAACTCATAAAGATAGATATAGAGAAATAGCTATGAAAATATTAAACTATATTTTGAGAGACATGACTTCAAAACAAGGTGGATTTTATTCTGCAGAAGATGCTGATTCAGAAGGGGTAGAAGGAAAGTTTTATGTATGGGATAAAAAAGAAATAAAAAGTGTTTTAGGAGAAGATGCTGATTTTTTTAATGAACATTATAATATTAAATCAAAGGGTAATTTTGAAGGAAAGAATATACCTAATTTAATAGGAGAAGACTTAGAAGAATTAGAAGATGAAAGCATTAAAAGCAAACTTGATGGTTTAAAAGAAAAACTATTTAGCTATAGAGAAAAAAGAATACACCCACACAAAGATGATAAAATACTTACATCATGGAATGGACTTATGATTGCAGCCATGGCCTATGCTGGAAGAGTGTTTGGTATAGAAAGATATAAAGAGGCAGCAAGTAAGTCTATAAGCTTTATTTCTCACAATCTGGTAAATCACAAGGGAAGGTTATTGTGTAGATACAGAGATGGGGAAGCGGCAAATCTAGGATATCTAGATGACTATGCTTTCCTTGTCTTTGGACTAATTGAAATGTATGAAGCAACTTTTGAATCATTCTATTTAAGAAAAGCTATAGAACTAAATGATGAAATGGTAAAATATTTTTGGGATGAACAAAATGGTGGATTATTCTTTTATGGTAAAGATAGTGAAGAGCTTATTTTAAAGACAAAGGAAATATATGATGGAGCTATTCCTTCTGGAAATAGTGTGGCAGCCATGAATATCATAAGATTATCAAGGATAACTGGAGATAAGAAATTAGAACAAAAGGCTGGTGAAATTTTCAATACATTTGCAGAAAAGATAAATGAAGTGCCACTAGCATATGTAAACACAATTTCTGCTTTTTTAACCAGTAAAATTTCGGAAACACATGTGGTTATTGCAGGAGACAAAGATCATACTAACACAAAAGCTATGATAAATGAGATAAATAAGAAATTTTTACCTTTTTCTGAAATTATATTTAATGATGAAAGTAAGGAAATCTATAAGCTTATACCTTTTATAAAGAATAATGTTATGGTTAAGAATAAGACCACGGCTTATGTTTGCAAAAATAACTCATGTTTAGCTCCAACCAATGATTTGCAAGAGTTTAGTAATTTAATAAGTAAGTAAAATATATATTAAGAAAATAAGTAAAGATTTTTAAATAGGAAATGAGTAGCAGCTTAAAAGCTACTCATTTCCTATTTAACTCTATATACTTTCTTTAGATTCTAATCTCATACTAATGAAAGTAATCAAAACAGCTCCTAGCACCATCAAGGCACCAACCCAAGGAGTTGCAAGCAATCCTAAAGAATTTACTACAATACCGCCTATAAAAGCACCTAAAGCTATGCCTAAGTTAAAGGCCGCTATATTAATAGCAGAAGCTACATCTACTGCAGATGGTACATATCTTTTAGCAAGCTGAACAACAAAAGCTTGAAGACCAGGTACATTCATGAATGCAAATAATCCCATTATCATAACTGTTATTGTGCCTGCAATTTTAAAAGGAGCAGTAAAAGTTAGTATGAAAAGTACAATAGATTGTATAATAAACATCCAGAATAAAGCCTTTAAGGGGTTTTTATTAGCAGCTTTTCCTCCAATAGTATTACCAATAGCAATAGCAACACCATATATTAGTAAAAGTAAACTAACTGAACTAGGGACATATCCTGTAACTTTTTCTAATATAGGACTTAAAAAAGTAAATGTAACAAATGTACCACCATATCCTAATGCTGTTATGAGAAAAGCTAGAAGTAAACGTCCGTTTGTTACTAGTTTTACTTGAGCTTTAAAAGAGACAGGTAAAGCTTCTTTTAGATTTTTAGGAACTAGAATTGAAGTTGAAATCAATGCTATAAGACCTAAGATAGCTACACACCAAAAAGTAGCTCTCCATCCAAATTGTTGTCCGATATAAGTTCCTAAAGGCACACCTGTTATTGTGGCTATAGTTAAACCTGTAAACACTAGTGCAATGGCACTGGCTTTTTTATTTTCAGGTACTAAATCAGAGGCAATTGTAGAAGCTATGGAAAAAAATACTCCATGAGAGAAAGCCGTAACTATACGTGCTATAAGTAGTAAACTAAAACTCCCGGATAAAGCAGCGATAGTATTACCAGTAACAAATATAATCATTAAAGAAATTAGTAATGACTTACGAGACACTTTACTAGTTAATGTTGTTAATATAGGAGCACCAAAAGCTACTCCAAGAGCATAACCCGATACTAAGAGTCCAGCTAAAGTAATAGATACATTTAAATCTCCAGATACAGAAGGTAGTAGACCAACAATAACAAATTCAGTAGTCCCTATACAAAATGAACTTATGGTTAATGCTATTAGTGCAAGAGTGCTATTTCTTTTATTTGAATTTACATTTATATTAGAATTAAAATTTGTTTCCATGATATCTCCTCCATAATGATTTCTATATTTTGCAATTGACTAGATACATTTTAAAGGGCCCATATAAAAGTTAGTCAACAAGCTAAATTGTAGTTTATGTATATTATTGTGACATATAGTTTAAAAAAAATAAAGAACGTACTTTAAGGTAAGGTACTAACTACAGGGTATGAATTTGGATAACGAGAGGGATATATAAGATAAAAAATTTGAATAAAAAAACTGTTGACATATTATGTATGTCAACAGCCCTAAGGGTATTACTCACTACCTTTTTTAAGAGTAGAGAAATGTTTAAGAGACCAGTTTTCTATTATTTTTAAAGCAGGAACTATTTCGTTTCCTTTTTCAGTAAGATTATATTCAACTCTTGGAGGAACTTCAGGATACACAGTTTTACTAATAAATCCGTCTTCTTCAAGTTGTTTTAATTGTTCATTTAGGACTTTTTGACTTACACTTCCAGTAATTCTTTGGAGTTCCAGAAATCTTTTAGTACCTTCAGATAAATGACAGAGTATTACAGCTTTCCATTTACCTCTTATGAGTTCAAAGCCCCAATCTAAATGACATACGTATTCTTTACCTTTATAACTTAACAAATATCAATCACCTGCCACCAAATAATAAATTTACATATAACATCTGAAAATAAATAACAAGTCAAATATACTAGCATACTGAATAGTTATTATTTGGAGACGCCTATAGTCATATTATAATATAGATTTATGAAATTTGAAAATAAAGCAAATAAAAAAAGCTGTACCGCGAAGACACAGCCTTTAGTATGTATATTAAATCTATCTTAGATTTAATATACATCTTTTACCTGGTGTATAATAGCACTTATTGCATGAGACACATCTTGGCTCTTTAGTATCTCCTGAAGCCCAACGATTTACTAAATCTGGCTCACAAGTCAAGGGTCTTCCCAGTGCAAAATACTCGATATTAGAGTTATTTAAAATTTCTTCCATTAACTCAATATGTCTGTTACCACCAACTAAAATAACAGGAATAGAAATCCTTTTTGATAGCTCTATGGCATAATCCTTAAAGTAGCTTTATTTCTCTATACTGCCAGCTATACCTGTTCTTGCGGTGGTAAGATTATTTTCTATTGACTCCGTAATGGATTCATTACCACCACTTATATCTATTGCATCTACACCAAGCTCTGATAAACGTTCTGTGGCGTATAGACTATCTTCTAAAGTTAAACCATTTTCCTTCATATAATCTGAGCTATTTAGTTTGAAAAATATTGGGAAATTTTCTCCAACAACTTTACGTATTTCTCTATATACATCAAATAGAATTCTTGCACGATTTTCAATACTACCACCGTACTCATCAGTTCTTCTATTTAAGTATGGACATAGGAACTGACTTAAAAAGTATCCATGGGCAGCATGAACTTCTACACCATCAAAGCCTGCCTTCTTGGCTCTAAGTGCAGCTTCACCATATACTTTTACAAGTTCTTTAATCTGTTCTTTTGTAATTGGAGTTGGAGTAATCTTAGTACTCTGATTTTCTACTGCTGATGGTCCAAAAATTTCTCTTCCCTCTACAGGAACATAAGTAAGTGAACCACCACAAGCAATTTGCATTATTATATTTGTATCATACCTATGAATCATATCTGTAAATTTTTTGAAATCCTCATCATTTCTAATAAATCATAGCATAATTAAAAATTAAAAAATAGTACGTACTTTTTTGTAAGATAGCTAACCTAAAGGAAAGTAGGACTTTCTACATATCAAGAAAGACAGGAAGAAGATACAGAAGTCAATTTATATGAAACTGTAAGCTAATAAAAAGAAGAGGGCTTTTCACTGAACAAATATTTATAATTTTCATAACTTACTCTAAAGTGCGTACTACCTTAAATAGTTGTGTCGTAGTAAACTTATAGTAATAAGATCTATGAATAAAAAGGAGAGGTGAAAATGAAATATACTGGACCAGTTTATCGTCCACCATTTGAAGCAAACTCATTATTACTACAAGTTACTGTAGGATGTAGCCATAATAAATGTAGCTTCTGTACCATGTATAGCAATGTTCCTTTTCAAATAGAAACTATGGAACAAATTGAAAAAGATTTATTAGAAGCTAGAAAAATTTATCCTGAAGTAAATCGTATATTCTTAGTAAATGCTGATCCATTTGCTTTAAGTGCAGATAAACTTAAATTAATTGCAAAAAAAATAAATGAAATTTTACCTGAAGTTGAGACTATAGCTATGTATGCCTCAGTTAAAAACATAATAAATAAAACAGATGATGAGCTTAAAGAATTAAGAGTTTTAAAGATTAATGACCTTAATATTGGATTAGAATCTGGTATGCCTGAGGTAGTTAAACACTTTAATAAGGGGTTTACTGTTGATGAAGCTAAAGCACAGTTAAAGCGTTTAACAAATGCCGGTATAGACTTTAGTGTAAATATTATAATCGGAGGAGCTGGTAGTGAAAAAACACATGAAAATGCAATTGCGAATAGTAAATTACTAAATGAAATTAATCCAAAGCTCATCTTTATTGCTACTTTACATGTTGATTCTGGTAGCCCACTTGATGAAGAAGTAAATAAAGGACTTTTTAAAGAAAATACCTTACGTCAAAATATTGAAGAGGAAATTGAGATGTTAAGTGGACTTAACTTGGATAATACGTATTTTTTCGGTCTTCATACATCTAATGTAATACCAGTTCATGGTATATTACCAGAAAAGAAAGATGAAATGATTGCAACACTAAAAGACGGTTTAAATTCAATAAGAGTAGGATATTTAGACGGTCACCTAAAAAAAGGTGCAGAAGGTAATATTTCAATACTTAGATAAGATTAAACGGTAGAGTAGATTAAATTTACTCTACCGTTTAAATAAATTTAAATTGGAAGCTGCGTAAGGAGTTAGAATTACATCGATGAATTTGTAGTATAAATTTAATTTAATGTTTACTTCCACCAATTATACTCCACAAATGGTACTTTACGAATAAGTCAACATTAGAAAAGCCAGCATCTTTTAGCCATTCAATCTGACTAAGGAAACTTTCATGTATATCGTCTCCCTTTACCTTAGGGGTATCCATATGCTTAACATTCCTTTCCTGCCATTTACTAAAGGTAGATATAAAGCTCTCATAGTATTTTAGTTTCTCAGCAGGAATTTGTGATTTTGCATTATTAACATAGTCAATCCAAAAATTCATGCTATTTATGTAGGAATCTTTATACAATGTTTTCATTTCATCACAGTTAAAGAACCAGCCAGAAGGTTTAAGCATATTGAAGCAGGTTTTATATAATGATTTTTTCTCTTCAGTTTCTAAGTGATGAATGGCAGACATGGAAAAAATTAAATCTGCCTTTACTTTAACTTTACTTTCTAAGTTATCCTGTAAAGTAGTTGTGATATATTCTACTCTGTCGGAGTAAGCACTTAGTCTCTCTTTAGCAGCTTTCATAAAATCAGTAGAATAGTCTATCCAATAACATTTAGCTTTTGGAAAGTTACTTAGGATTCTTTCTAAAAATATTCCACTACCTGAACCTAAATCGAATACAACTATTTCATCATCTTTCTTAAAAGGAGCTGATTTTATTGCTTCATTTTGAAGAAAATCGTATTGAGGTAGTACATATTTAATCATCTCGTTATAAGTTTGAGCCATTGAAAAAAATCTATCTTTGTCTTTGTAGTCCATTGTTCTTCTCCTCTTCCTATTATATATAGTGTACAAGGTACGTCGTACCTTGCCATGGCAAAATTTATACATAGACTACATATAAATAATGTAGTCTATAATTTGATTATTTTACGATTACAATTTAGTACGCATTTTAAGAATATTGTGAAGTATCAATACTTATATATAATTATTAAAAAAATCATAGAATGTATGAAATATAGTAGTAGAAGCTATGTTTTTACATTTTAAAAATAAATATCCCATAAATAAAGCACCTGGTAATATTCCAATTAATGAAACAAAGATATTAATAGCATTCATATTACCTAATAATATTCTTTGAAATATATGAGAAAAAGAAAAGATTAATGCTAAAGATATTAAACCTTTTTTATCCCCTAACCATTCTGTTAATCTGTATTGAACATATCCTCTAAATATAATTTCCTCGCCTAAAGCCGTAAAGAAGCAATTCATTAGGCTCCATATACTAAATGAGAATTGTGGAATAACTACATACTTAAATTTATGTTTTATTATTACTATGCATAAAAAAAACAAAAGATAGCTTATTAAGCCAATAAATATAGATTTAAAAATATTATTTTTAGTTATACCCAAACTAGATAATCTTTCTTTCCTTAATGCAGCTAAAACCATTACAGGCATAATTTCTAATATTGCGATAATAATATAAATAATTAATCCTGTACCACTATCTTCATCAACTTTCATTTGATTTACTATAAAAATTTTTATAAAAATTAAAATGAGTGGACACATAATAATTATTATACTTGAAACAACAATTAAACTAATAATTGCTGAATGCTTGATATTTACCAATTTCATTTCTTTATAATTAAAATTTATCCTTTTAATTATAAATCTAACAGCAAAGTAAGTTATTATCAGACTAAACATTATATATAAAGTATTAGTTGGCAATTGTGATATCTGCATATATGCTACTCCCTTCATCAATAAGCTCTACTGTAACTTAACAAAATATATGTCATAACGTTCATAATATTCTTCTCACCTAATTTTACTTCGCCCTTTTTTACGATTACGTACTTTACAATCTTTCATATAATTTATTATATTATTGCTATATTCTTCATGTCTTAAAATATAATCATAGAAAGCTAACAATTTATGGTTCTTGAGATTCTAGCTTCATCTAATATTTTGATAGGTATTACCTTTAAACTCTCATACTAATTCTATAATTAACTATAAAAGTAACAATAATATTATTATAGAACAGAATTAAGTATAACTGAAATGAATATTATTTATATTTATTATAACTTTAAAGAATATTAAGAACTGATGTTGACTGATAATATTAAGTAATATATGATAACGATTTCTAAAATAAAATTTAAAAATTTGGAGGAATTTATTTATGAATTTGTATAGGTCGATTTATCACTTTATGCCAGAAAAAAATTGGATGAATGATCCTAACGGACTTGTTTACTATAAGGGAGAATACCATATATTCTACCAATATAATCCTAATGGTTTTGAATGGGGAACAATGCATTGGGGACATGCAAAGAGTAAGGACTTAATTTATTGGGAACATCTCCCCATTGCCCTATATCCATCTAAGGAAAAAGGTGAAACACATTGTTTTTCAGGTTGTTGTGTGATTAATGGCGATGAACCTATAATTTTTTATACAAGTATAGGGGAAGGTGAAAGAAATGCTAAAACTGGAGCACAACAGTGGATGGCTATAAGTAAAGATGACATGAATATCTGGGAAAAGTATGATAAAAATCCAGTACTCTCTTTAGATTTACATGGTGATATGGATGTAAAAGAGTGGAGAGATCCTTTTGTTTGGAAGGATGGAGACAGTTGGTACATGGTACTTGGTGGAAGCTGTAATGATGAGGGGTGTGTTTTCATATATAAATCTGCAGATGTTTGGATGGCTCAAGGAAACTTCCAGAGGTAAACTTAAAGTTGGAGAATGGGCAGGCGTTCAATCCATACCTAGAATATTAGCTATTGAAGACAATAAGCTTCATATGGAACCAGCAGAAGAGTTACAGGTATTAAGAAAAAATCATAAAAAATATGAAAATATAGATATATCAGAAAGCTGGATGCCGGAAACAAAGGGAAAAGCTTTAGAAATAATTGCTGAGTTCAATATTAATGATGATATAAAGGAATTTACCATAGATATTTTAGCATCAAAGGATAATGAAGAAAAAACTTCTATAGTATACAGTACTGAAAATAATAGGTTATCTGTAGATAGAAATAAGTCAAGTGCATCCAATTTAACAGATCAATCCAAATTGGGAACTGATTTTTCACTTGAAGAAGGTGAAACACTAAAATTACACATTTTTATTGATTATTCTACTGTTGAAGTATTTGCTAATTACAGAAAATGTATATCTACAAGAGTATATCCAATAAAAGTAGATAGTGAAAATATTAAAATTTCTATATTGGAAGGGGATAAACTTAAACTTAAATCTTTTGACATTTGGGAAATGAATTCAATTTAGTGATAATAAAAAAGTAAGTGGGGAAAGCTAATTAATTATTTTTACGTTTCCCCATTACTTTTTTATTTCAATAAATATTTAAAATCTTTATAAAATCTTTATACAGATAAGTACAATCTTAACTACAACTTTATATGTAAGCTGATAATATTAAGTTTGAAAAGAACAGGGGGTGGAAATATTATGCTAGACATTGTATTTATAGCTGTAATTTTAATTGGATTTATAGCTCTAAAATATTTTGCAGACTGGTGTGAAAGACAGATAAGTAAAAAATAATAAAAGGAGGTATTATTATGATTTTTTTAGGTATTGTGATTATTTTATTATTTGTTTATTTATTCTATTCATTATTTAATCCTGAGAAATTTTGATTAGGCATGTGAAAATAAATAGGAAGTCAAAGATTCGAGGTCTATTTTGAATTCTACAAGGGAACAGGTTAAGCTATCTGAGGGTTCTGTTGACGCAGTAAGATGCAAAATAGATTAGCATACTGACTGGTTATTTATTTGAATATGTCCAAATATATGGAGGTTATTAATATGGAAATATTACAGATTGTGATTGTACTTTTGATTTTTATACTTTTGTGCATTCCTGTAGGCAAATATATTTATAAAGTATCAGAACATGAAAGAACTTTTTTAGATCCTCTATTAGACAGAGTGGATAATTTTATTTATAGGATTTCAGGAATAAAAAAAGAAGATATGAGCTGGAAACAGTATATTTTTGCATTGATTTCATGTAATGCTGTAGCTGCTTTTTTAGCTTATTTAATCTTAAGGATTCAGTCCATTCCTATTTTAAATCCAAATCATATTGGAAGTATGGAACAGGGGCTTACCTTTAATACGGTAATAGCTTTTATGACTAATACGAATATTCAGGACTATAGTGGTGAGTGGGGTCTTTCCTATTTTAGTCAGATGACAGTAATTACATTTTTTATGTTTTTTGCTGCGGGAACAGGGTTAGCAATAACTTTTGCATTCATAAGAGCAATTTCAGGAAGAAAAAAAGAAACAGGAAATTTTTATGTAGACCTTGTAAGAATTATAACTAGAATATTACTTCCTTTGTCTATTATATTAGCAATATTTTTTATTCAGCAGGGAGTTCCGCAAACTTTAGCATCTAATAAAACGGTAACTACTATTGAAGGAAAGCTTCAGGATATTCCGCTGGGACCTGTTGCAAGTTTAGAAGCTATAAAAATACTGGGAACTAATGGAGGCGGATTTTTTGGGGCTAATTCAGCTCATCCATTTGAAAATCCAACACCCCTTACAAATGCTGTTCAGTCAGTTTCAATACTACTGTTTGCTGGATCAGTGGTAGTATACTTTGGATATATGCTAAAAAAGAAAAAACAGGCAATTTCCATATTTGCTGCCATGGGAGTGCTTCTTTTAATAGGACTCACAATATGTTATGTATCTGAAAAAGCTGGCAATCCTGTACTTGCAGGTTTGGGACTTAATCAGCTTATGGGAAATATGGAGGGTAAGGAAGTAAGATTTGGTATAGGGTTATCTTCACTTTTTACCACAGTAACTACTGCCACATCTACTGGAGCAGTTAATAATATGCATGATTCATTGACGCCTATAGGTGGTGCGGTAGCACTTATGAACATGATGCTCAATGTAATATTTGGAGGAATAGGCGTAGGATTCATGAACATGATTATGTTTGCTATACTTGCAGTTTTCCTCTGTGGACTTATGGTAGGAAGAACTCCAGAATTTTTGTCAAAGAAGATTGAAGGTAGGGAAATAAAATTAATAGCACTAGCAATAATAATTCATCCGCTATTAATACTTATGTTTTCAGCTGTGGCATTATTAGTGCCGCAGGGCCTAGCAGGTATATCAAATCCTGGTTTTCATGGACTTACTCAGGTCTTGTATCAATTTACAAGTGCGGCAGCAAATAATGGTTCTGGTTTTGAAGGACTTGGGGATAACACTATGTTTTGGAATACTACTGTAGGAATTGTTATGTTCGCTGGAAGATATCTATCCATGATAATATTAATTGCTGTAGCAGCATCTTTAGCATCGAAGAGAGCAATACCTGTAACTTCAGGTACCTTTAGAACTGATAATGCAGTATTTACAGTGACACTTATATTTATTGTTTTGGTAATTGGTGCACTTACTTTCTTCCCAGCATTGTCTCTTGGACCTATTGCTGAACAGCTTACATTATAAAAAGGTTGGTGTATAATTATGGAAAATAAAAAATCTAAATTTATTACAAAAGATATAATGAAAGATGCTACTGTGGAATGTTTCAAAAAGTTAAATCCTAAATATATGGCCAAAAATCCTGTTATGTTTGTAGTTGAAATTGGTTTCTTTATAACACTGCTTCTTACAATTTTTCCTAATATATTTGGTGATACAGGAAACAATTTAAGAATTTATAATTTTATAGTAACCATAGTTTTATTTATAACAGTGCTATTTGCAAATTTTGCTGAGGCAGTGGCAGAAGGTAGAGGAAGAGCACAAGCAGAAACTTTAAAGAAAACTCGTAAAGACACCTTAGCAAAGCTTTTGGATTCTAATGGAAAGGTAAGTGTAATAAGTGCAAATGAACTTAAAAAAGATGATATAGTCCTAGTTGAAAATGGGGATGTAATTCCTAACGATGGTGAAGTCGTGGAAGGTATAGCTTCTGTGGATGAATCTGCAATTACTGGTGAGTCAGCTCCTGTTGTAAAGGAATCTGGGGGAGATTTTGCTTCAGTTACAGGAGGAACAAAGGTTGTCAGTGATTGGCTAAAAATTAAAATAACAGCAACACCAGGCGAATCTTTTTTAGATAAAATGATTAATCTTGTAGAGGGTGCTTCAAGGCAAAAGACACCTAATGAAATTGCACTTAATACTATACTTGTAAGTCTTACACTTATTTTTCTTATTGTGCTTGTGACACTTTACCCTATGGCAGGTTATGCTGGTGTGAAAATTTCAATATCAACGCTTATAGCACTTCTGGTTTGTCTTATACCAACTACTATAGGTGGCCTTTTATCTGCTATTGGCATAGCGGGTATGGACAGAGTTACCAGATTTAATGTAATAGCTATGTCAGGAAAAGCAGTCGAATCCTGTGGTGATGTAGATACTATGATACTTGACAAGACGGGAACTATAACTTTTGGAAATAGACTTGCATCAGAGTTTATTTCTGTAGGAGATGCTAAAAAAGATGATCTTATAAATTATTCAGTTATATGTTCTTTAAAGGACGATACTCCTGAAGGTAAATCTATAGTTGAACTTGGAAATAAATTAGGTTCTTCGGTAGATAAAGATAAATATATTTCTACAAAATTTGAAGAGTTTACAGCACAGACTAGAATGAGTGGAATAGATTTAGATGATGGTACCAGCATAAGAAAAGGGGCCTATGATGCCATAAAGAATAGAGTTGTTGAACTTAAGGGTAAAATACCTGATGAGCTTGATGATGAAGTGAACAAAGTTGCTAAATTAGGTGGAACGCCACTGGTAGTATGTGTTAACAATAAAATTTATGGTGTTATATATCTAAAGGACACTGTTAAACCTGGACTTGTAGAAAGATTTGAAAGGCTGCGTGAAATTGGTATTAAAACTATAATGTGTACAGGTGATAATCCACTTACAGCTGCAACTATTGCTAAAGAAGCAGGTGTAGATGGCTTTATTGCAGAGTGTAAACCTGAGGATAAGATAGAAGCAATAAAAAAAGAACAGATGGATGGTAAAATCGTGGCAATGACGGGAGATGGAACCAATGACGCACCCGCCCTTGCTCAGGCTGATGTAGGGCTGGCAATGAATAGTGGAACTACTGCGGCAAAAGAAGCTGCAAATATGGTAGATCTAGATTCTGATCCTACAAAAATACTTGAGGTTGTGGAAATAGGAAAGCAGCTGCTTATAACAAGAGGTTCACTTACAACCTTTAGTATAGCTAATGATGTAGCAAAATATTTTGCCATAATACCAGCTATATTTGTGGCTTATATACCACAAATGCAAGTTATGAATGTTATGAAACTATCTACACCAAATAGTGCTATACTATCGGCATTAATATTTAATGCCATAATAATACCACTTCTCATACCTATTGCTATGAAGGGTGTAAAATATAGACCTATGAAGGCAGAAGTGCTGCTTTTAAGAAATATGCTGATATTTGGCATTGGAGGTATAATCGTACCTTTTGTAGGAATAAAAATCATAGATATGCTTATAACTCCGTTAGTTAGAATTTTTAATTTAGGCTAAGGCATCTTCGAATAATAAATAGGAGGTTTTAACATGAAAATGCTTCAAAAGGCTCTTCGCTTGAGTATTACGTTAATGATAATTTGTGGAATTATTTATCCGCTTTTTATAACAGGAGTAGGTCAGGTATTATTTGCTAAACAGGCGAATGGTAGCATTATAACATCTAATGGTAAAGTAGTTGGCTCAGAATTAATAGGTCAAAATTTTACTGATCCAAGATTTTTTAGAGGTAGAGTTTCTTCGGTAAACTATAATACCTATACTCAGGCAGATACAAAACCAGATGAAAGTGGAAAAGTAGCTTACTCAGGAGTTTCCTCTGGTTCTCAAAATTTAGGACCATCAAATAAGGCTTTAAAAGAGAGAGTACAAAAGGATATAGATGATTTTCTGAAAACTCATCCAGATGTAAAAAAGGAAGATATACCAACAGATCTTCTTACAAGTTCTGGATCCGGCCTTGATCCTGATATAAGCCTGAAAGCTGCTGAAATTCAAATATCTGCTGTATCAAAAGGAACAGGAATAAGTAAAAAAGAACTCCAGAAAATAGTCGATAAATATACAGAAGGTAGAAGTCTTGGCGTTTTTGGAGAACCAAGAATTAATGTGCTCAAAGTAAATCTTGAAATAGCATCAATATTAAACAAATAGAATATTAGGCTAGGATAAATGTTTTTGTAGTAATTTGGGTGTATAGAAGGAATAGCAAGTTAAAGAACAATAGTGAAAATAGACTAATATATTAACTAGTTATTTCTTTGAACATAGCTTAAGATATAATATAAATGCATTAATTTTATAGATTAGTCATAAATAACTAAATCATAGTGTTTAAAACTAAATTTATTAGGTTAAGTATTAGTAAAATTTTTGCTTAATCTAATAAGTTATTGTTTCTGATTTTAAAATAAGATGTTTAATTGGGAGTTATTTATTAGATAAATAAAATAGAAAAGGAAGAAAATAAGTATATGAGGGGAAAATTAAAAATATTTTTTGGTTATGCAGCAGGAGTTGGAAAGACTTATGAAATGCTTAGAGAAGCACAGGAAATGAGAGTTTCAGGTGATGACATAGTCATAGGATATATTGAACCACATGCTAGACCAGAAACTATGGCTTTGACTAAAGGTCTTGAAACAATAGAAAATAAAATTATAAGATACAAGGGAACAGCATTAAACGAATTTGATATTGACAGAGCACTTATAAGAAAACCACAGATAATACTTGTAGATGAACTTGCACACACTAATGGAAGAGGTCAGAGAAATAGAAAAAGGTGGCAGGATATAGAAGAGCTTCTTGCAGCAGGAATCGATGTATATACAACTGTAAATGTTCAACATATTGAAAGTTTAAACGATGTTGTAGAAAATATAACACATATTTCTGTACGGGAAACTATTCCGGATAGAATATTTGATGAGGCGGAAAAGGTTGAAATAGTAGATATTGAGCCTGATGAGCTTTTAAAACGTTTTAGTGATGGCAAAATATATAAAATAGAGCAGGTTAAGAGAGCTCTACTTAATTTTTTTACTAGAAATAATCTTTATGCCTTAAGGGAAATAGCACTTAGAAGAATAGCAGATAGGGTAAACTATGAAGTGGAAAGTGAAAGATTAGCTAAAAGGCAAATTACTGTAGTTCCTACTTCTGAACAGATATTAGCCTGTATTAGTCCATCTCCATCCTCTGCAAAGGTTATACGTAGTGCTGCAAGGATGGCAGAAAATTATCATTCAAAATTTATTGTTCTATATATTTCCACAACAAAAGCTGAAAATTTAAGTAAAGAAGATAAAAAAAGATTAAACTTAAATTTTAGTTTAGCTGAGAAATTAGGAGGGGAAATAGTACAATTATATGGAGAAAATATAGTAGATCAAATAATACAATATGCAAAGTTTAGGAATATTACTAAACTAGTTATAGGAAAAAACTATAAAAGAACTAGTAAAATACTTCATTTCTATGCAAAGGATGTAGTAGATAAACTCATGGACTCTAATGCGTATATTGACGTTTATGTTATACCAAACTCAGTGTACCCAAAAAAAAGAAATAAGATGAAATGGAAATTAAATGAATGGAATAATCTATCCTTTAAAGAAATTATTGAATCAGTAGTAATTATAGGAATTGCAACAGGAATTGCACAAATTTTTGATTATATGGGTTTTAACGATACTAATAAGATTATGATTCTTATACTGGGAGTTATAATTGTATATATAAGAACAACTGGATATTTGATTGGAGTTATATCCTCAATAGTTGGAGTATTAATGTTTAATTTTTTATTTACTCAGCCAAAGGATTCATTTCAGCTTTATGATAAAAATTATTTAACCACCTTTACTATAATGCTTATAGTTGCGTTTATAGTTGGAAATCTCACAAATAGAATACAGAAAGATGCTAAAAATTCCTACAACAGAGAAAAAAGAACTCAAACACTATATATGGTCAGCGGTAAACTTTTAAGTGCAGTTGGAACTTCTGATGTCACTTCTATAGGAATAAAATATATTTCTAGGCTAATTAATAGAAATGTAGTAGGATATTTATCAGAAGGGAATAAGTTGTCAACTTCCTTTGTATATGATAAGTATAAAGATGAAAATAAGGACATACTTCTAAATAAAGATGAAAATGCAGTAGCTTATTGGACTCTTTTAAATGGTAAGGAAGCTGGTAAAGGCACAGATACTTTTTATGGAGCTAAGGGATATTATATACCTATAAAGGTGCAAAAAAAGGTATTAGGTGTTATTGGAGTATCTTGTTTACAAGGCTTTCTTGAGGCAGAACAAAAATTCATTGTTCAGACTATTACTGGGCAAATAGCCATTGCTCTAGACAGAGAAATTCTTTCAAGCCAGCAGGAAATGTCTAAAGTCCAGATTGAAAGAGAGCGTCTTAGAAGTAATCTATTAAGATCAATTTCTCATGATCTCAGAAGTCCTCTTGCTGGAATTAAAGGTGCTATAAGTACTATTTTAGAAAATGGGAAATTTATATCTGAAAAAACAAAAGAAAATCTACTAAATGGTATTTATGATGATACTGAATGGCTTATAAGGCTAGTTGAAAATCTATTGAGTATGACTAAATTTGATGAGGGAAACATGGGAATCAGTAGAAATATGGAGCTAGTAGAAGAAGTAGTTTCTGAAGCAGTTCAGAGAAGCTCTAAATATTTCAAAGACCATAAAATAAAAGTTAATGTTCCTGAAAAAATTATAATGGTTCCAATGGACGGAAATTTAATTGAACAGGTTATTATAAATCTCCTTGATAATGCTGTTAAATTTTCTCCTAAACAGTCTGTTATAGAAATAAAGGTTCATGAGAATGAAGAAGATGTGATTTTTCAAGTGATTGATAATGGTAGTGGCATAGAAGAAAAAATATTATCTAGTATATTTGACAGGTTCTTTACAAACGGTAGTAAAATATCCGATTCAAGAAGGGGAGTTGGTCTAGGGCTTGCTATCTGTAAATCTATAGTAGAAGCGCATGGTGGTAAAATCACAGCGGCTAACAAAAAAGGAGGAGGAGCTATTTTTACCTTTAATATTCCAAAGAAGAATGAAGGTTTAAATAAATAGTAGTATTAGTTCTTTGTGAAGATGTCCCAAAATAAATTGATTATAAGGAGAAGAGGGTTAATTATGGAAAATAAGCCGTATATACTTGTGGTTGAAGATGATAAGCCAATAAGAAATTTTATAATAGCAGCCATAGATTCACAGGGATATAGATACATTGAAACCAGTAAGGGAAATGAAGCTATTGCACTTTCAATGTCTAATAATCCTGATATGATTATATTGGATTTAGGACTTCCAGATATTGATGGAATTGAAGTTATATCAAAGATAAGAGATTGGTCAAGTGTTCCAATTATAATTGTATCGGCTAGAGATAATGAGAGACAAAAAGTTGAAGCACTTGATAAAGGTGCAGATGATTATCTAACTAAACCTTTTGGAATAGGTGAACTTTTGGCTAGAATTCGTGTATCCTTAAGACATAATGTAAAAAATAAATATAATAATAATGATATAATTGATAATTTCAAGGTTAAAGATTTGTTGATTGATTTCAACAAAAGACGTGTAACCATAGAAAATGAAGAAATACATTTAACTCCCATAGAATATAAAATAATGTCACTACTCTGTAAGTATTCAGGTAAGGTTCTGACTCATAATTTTATTATCCATGAAATTTGGGGTACCTCATTGGGGAGTGAAACTCAGTCCCTAAGAGTTTTTATGGCAAATTTGAGAAGGAAGATAGAAAAGGACCCTGCTCAGCCTGAGTACATATATACTGAAGTTGGAGTAGGTTATAGGCTTATTGATGAATAGAAAATCAGTTATTAGTCATTACAGATATAGCAATTTATATTACGAAAATTTCGTTAATAAGTTATTCATTATAAATAAATTTAATAATCTACACAAAATCTACACAAAATCTACACAAAATCTACACAAAAATGTGGTACAATATATTTGAAATTGAAAGTCAGTATATAATAATTATCATTATCAATATATTTTTTACAGTAATATAACCCCACGGGGGGGAGGTGAATAGATTATATGAATAATGAAAAAATAGATGCAGTAAAGGCTTTAAAAACATCAAAGGGGCAAATAGAGGGAATAATTAAGATGATAGAAGAGGGCCGATATTGTATTGATGTATCCAATCAAATTATTGCAGCACAATCTCTTTTGAAGAAAGCAAATATGTTAATATTAAAACAACATTTAAATCATTGTGTAAAAGATGCTTTCATGCATGATAATGGTGATAAAAAGGTTGATGAAATAATAGATCTACTTGGTAGACTTATGGGAAAATAAATCTAGTGATATAGTTCTCTATTAAATGTTAGGACTACATTATATAAGGGGGTAATGGTAATGTCAGCGAGCAAAACTCTAAAAATAGAGGGAATGACTTGTGCAGCTTGTGCAAAAGCTGTAGAAAGAGTTTCAAAAAAATTGAACGGTGTAGAAGAAGCTAATGTTAATCTTGCTACAGAAAAACTAAATATAAGTTTTGATGAAGCTAAAGTTTCTATACCAGATATTCAAAAGGTAATTGAGAAAGCCGGTTATAAAGCACTAATTGAAGCTACAAATAGAACTCTAAAAATAGAGGGAATGACTTGTGCAGCTTGTGCAAAGACTGTAGAAAGGGTTTCTAAAAAATTAGATGGTGTAATTGAAGCAAATGTAAATATAGCAACAGAAAAATTGAATATAACCTTTGAGCCATCAAAGGTTAGAGTTGCTGATATTAAAAAGGTAATTGAAAAAGCTGGTTACAAAGCTTTGGAAGAAGAATTAACTGTGGATATGGACAAAGAAAACAAAGAGAAACATATAAGATCTATTTGGAAGAGATTTGTTATATCTCTTATATTTGCAGTGCCATTATTGATAGTAGCTATGGGGCCTATGATATTAGAATGGTTTGGAGCGGGACTTCCAATGAGTATAAACCCAATGATGCATATGGAGATATATGGGATAATACAATTGATTTTAGTTTTACCAATTATAATTTCAGGAAGAAAATATTTTACTATTGGTTATAGATCACTTGTAAAATTAAGTCCTAATATGGATTCACTAGTTGCCCTTGGAACCTCAGCAGCATTTTTGTATAGTCTTTATGGTGTTATTGAGGCAATTTATTCAGGTGGTGCACACAGCATACATCTATATTTTGAATCAGCTGGAGTTATTTTAACACTTATTACTCTAGGAAAGTACATGGAAGCAGTATCAAAAGGCAAAACTTCTGAAGCAATAAAAAAACTTATGGGTCTTGCACCTAAAACTGCTACTATAATTAGGAATGAAAAGGAAACAGAAATTCTTATAGATGAAGTTGAAATTGGTGATATTGTAATAGTTAAACCAGGAGAAAAAATGCCTGTAGATGGAGAAGTAGTAGAAGGTAATACTTCAGTAGATGAATCTATGCTTACGGGAGAGAGTATACCAGTAGAAAAAAGTATTGGAGATAAAATTATTGGTGCCAGCATAAATAAAAATGGTTCTATAAAATATAGAGTTACTAAGGTAGGTAAGGATACTGCCCTTTCACAGATTATTAAATTAGTAGAAGATGCACAGGGATCAAAAGCACCTATAGCTAAATTGGCAGACATAATATCTGGTTATTTTGTTCCAGTTGTTATGGCACTTGCATTAATATCATCTTTAGCATGGCTTATATCTGGTGAAAGTGGTGTTTTCTCATTAACTATATTTATATCAGTACTTGTAATAGCTTGTCCTTGTGCTCTTGGATTGGCAACGCCTACAGCAATAATGGTTGGTACAGGAAAAGGAGCAGAATATGGAGTATTAATTAAAAGTGGTGTAGCTCTTGAAACATCCCATAAGATACAAACTATAGTTTTTGATAAAACTGGGACTATTACTGAAGGAAAACCTAAGGTTACAGATATAATAGTAGCTGAAGGTATAAATAAAGAAGATATAATTCAAATTGCAGCATCAGCAGAAAAGAAATCTGAGCATCCTTTAGGTGAGGCCATTGTGAAGAAGGCTGAAGAAGATAGTGTGAATTTAATAGAGGTTACTGACTTTAAGGCGATACCTGGACATGGTATTGAAGTTAATGTGGATTCAAATACAATATTACTTGGGAATAAAAAGTTAATGGATAGTAGTGGAATAGCTTTAACCGGATTTGAAGAGGAATCTGATAGATTAGCTAGAGAGGGTAAAACTCCAATGTATATAGCTTCAAAGGGAAAACTTATGGGAATTATAGCAGTGGCAGATACTGTTAAAGAAAATAGTAAAAAGGCCATTGAAAAGCTCCATAGAATGGGAGTGGAAGTGGCTATGATTACTGGTGATAATAAAAAAACAGCAGAAGCTATAGCAAAACAAGTGGGTATAGATAGAATATTATCAGAAGTTCTACCTCAAGATAAGGCAAATGAAGTAAAAAAACTTCAAGCGGAAGGCAAAAAAGTTGCTATGGTTGGTGATGGAATAAATGATGCTCCGGCACTAGCACAGGCAGATATAGGAATAGCCATTGGATCAGGAACAGATGTAGCTATGGAGTCCGCAGATATTGTGCTTATGAGAAGTGATTTAATGGATGTACCTACAGCCATTGAACTTAGTAAAAAAACTATAAAGAATATAAAAGAAAATTTATTCTGGGCTTTTGGTTATAATACTTTGGGAATACCAGTGGCCATGGGGGTACTTTACCTATTTGGAGGTCCACTTTTAAATCCTATGATAGCAGCACTGGCAATGAGTTTTAGTTCAGTATCAGTATTAACAAATGCACTCAGATTAAAAGGCTTTAGACCTTTAAGGTGAATTCTTAGCTTCAGTGGGACGGTTTTTCCCACTGAAACTTATAAGGTAAGGTGTTTATCAAGGGGAGTGATGCGGTTATCTACACGAAGGTGGAAAATTACAGCAGAGCTAACCATCAGATAAAAATATAAAAATAAAGGGAGAGATTAGTATGAAAAAGAAAATATCAATTGAAGGAATGAGTTGTGGACATTGTGTAGCTCATGTTGAAGAAGCTTTAAAGGAAATTGGGGCTGATTCTATAGCTGTAAGTTTAGAAAAAAAATCAGCTGAAATAGAAGCAGGTAGCCTAACTGACGAAAAGATAAAAGCTGCAGTTGAAGAAGTTGGTTATGATGTAATAAAAATAGAAAGTATCTAAATAATTGAAGCCTTCTGTAGAGTTATCTACAGGAGGCTTCAATTATTTTGAAATGTTAAATTATAAATCTTGTGTATTATTTCTAGAGTTTATAATAATATACTTCTATAGGATAATACATAGGATGATTTCTGTGATAATTTAGAGTAGGTCTAAAATTATCTACATCTATTAATAGCACTAATTAAAGCTTTTAGAGAAGAAGTATTTGTATTTTCTGATACACCAACTCCAAAATATCTTTTATTATTATTTTCAATTTGAATATAAGATACTGCTTTAGAACGTGAACCCTTATCTAGTGCATGTTGATCATAGGAAATAAATTTACAGCCGTTTATATTAGAAGCATGAAGTGCATTGAAGAAAGCATCTACAGGACCATTTCCGTTTCCTTCAATATTTTTCTCAGTACCATCTACATTTATAGTGGCATGAATGTTAAGTACATTTTTATCATCTTCTACATTTTGCACGGATTCAGTTTCATAACTTTTTAGATTATAAGGAGTTTTTTTATCCAAATATTCATCTTTAAATAAATTAAATATTTGTTCTGAACTAAGCTCTGTTCCTAGAGTATCAGACTTATCTTTTACTATAGCACCAAATTCTTTGTGCATTTCTTTAGGTAAGATAAAGCCAAAGTCACTTTCCATAATATAAGCAGTACCACCTTTACCGGATTGACTGTTTATACGAATGATTTCTTCATATTCTCTTCCTAAATCATGAGGATCTATAGCAAGATAAGGCACTTCCCAGTATTGGTTATTTTCTTCTTCTAGAGCTTTAAGACCTTTTCTTATAGCATCCTGATGAGAACCTGAGAAAGCTGTATACACTAATTTACCTGCATAAGGATGACGCTCATTTACGGTCATGTTAGTACACTCTTCATAGATTTTAACTATATTGTATATATTGGAAAAATCTAATTTAGGATCTATGCCTTGAGAATACATATTCATAGCCATAGTAATTATATCAAGATTACCAGTTCTTTCACCATTACCGAATAATGTACCTTCAATTCTATCTGCACCAGCAAGAAGACCTAATTCACTGGAAGCAGTACAAGTACCTCTGTCATTATGGGTATGAAGACTGATTACAACATTTTTTCTATTTTTAATGTGTTTACAAATCCACTCTATTTGGTCTGCATATACATTTGGTGTTGCCATTTCTACAGTGGATGGTAAATTTATAATTACTTTATTTGATTCAGTAGGTTTCCACACATCTATTACCGCTTCACATATCTCAAGGGCATAATCAAGTTCTGTTCCGGTAAAGCTTTCAGGGGAATACTCAAAAGTAAAGTTAGTTTCAGGATATTTTTCCTTGTATTCATTTAAAAGTTTAGCACCACTTACAGCTATATCAATTATTTCCTGTTTACTCTTTTTGAAAACTACTTTTCTCTGTAATATAGAAGTAGAATTATAAAGATGAACAATAGCGTTTTTAGCACCTTTTAAACATTCAAAAGTCTTTTTAATTAAATGCTCTCTTGACTGTGTAAGCACTTGAATTGATACATCATCAGGTATAAGATTATCTTCTATTAATTTACGAAGAAAAGTATATTCTGTATGAGATGCAGCTGGAAAACCAACTTCAATTTCTTTAAATCCCAAATCTATAAGTAACTTATACATTCTAAGTTTTTCTTCAACATTCATAGGTACTGGTAGTGATTGGTTCCCATCACGTAAGTCAACACTACACCACCTAGGTGCTTTTTCAATTTGTTTACTTGGCCATTCACGATCGTTTAGATCAACTGAAGGATATTTTTTATATTTTGAATAAGACACAAAACCACCCCTTTTTTTAATTTAAAATAAATAAAGCCCGTCTCTATAAAAGAGACGAGGCTAACCCGCGGTACCACTCTAATTAGTTTCATTATAAAACCCAACTTTTTCAATGGCGATTACCATCTATCCTTATAACGCAGGAATACGTTCTACCTTACTAGTTTCAGGTGACAGCTCACAGACGAGTTCAAGATTTTGAAATTACCGAAATCACAGCATCATCGGTTCTCTGAAAATTCCACCTATCTTTACTACTTCTGCTCATTGCTTTACATTGTCTTCGATTATACAGCACTCCTTTGGACATGTAAATATAAAAAGATTAAATTTATATTATCCATAATTATTTAATAAAATATTGATAAATTAATAATAAATATACTTATAAACTTCATATTTTTAATAATTAGTTCTTCTTTTACACTTTATTGAAGACTTGTTTTTAAAATTTCACCATAGTTGCGGACATCTTATAAAAACAGTTATCCTAGTAGCAATTTTCATATGACAAAAGTAAGGCATCTTCAAATAAATAATTAGTTAGTATACTAGTCTATTTTGAATTATACTACGTTAACAGAACCTTCTGATAGCACTACTATCATCAGAACCTGTTTTCTTGTATAATTCAAAATATACGTCGCATCTTTGACTTGTTATTTATTTTCACATGCCTAACATGTTTTTATAAGTAATTAGATGATATAATTAGTAAAATAAAGTTTGATATAATAGAGTGATATTATTATATGATTTATACGAAAGATAATCAATGGAGGTAACAGTGATGAAAATAGCTACACTTGGTCCACAAGGTACTTTCAGCCAACTTGCTGTTAAGAAATACACTAAAGAAAAAAATTTGGAGGAGGATATAGTTTTTTATCCAAGTATAACAAAAGCCTTTAAAGCTGTTGGAGAACAATGTAATCTAGGGGTAATACCTATTGAAAATACTCTAGATGGATATGTTCAACCCACTTTGGATTTGCTGTCAAAAACTAGTCTTAAAATTATAGATGAAGTTGTTATTCCAATTCAATTTTCTTTTGTAGCAAATTCAAAAAGTATTTCTGATATAGAAAGAATTTATGTTCAATTTAAAACCCAAGGACAATGTTGTAATTTTTTAGAAAAGTTTAGTGGCAATGTTAAGATTATAACTACAGAAAGTAATGGTGATTCATTTGTTAAAGCAAAAAATGGTACAATACATGAAGCAGCTATAATACCTGAACATGTTTTAAAAAGTGAATTTAGTTTTAAGTATTCAATTGAAAATGTAACAGATTCTAAAGAAAATGAAACAAGATTTATAGTTGTTTCGAAAAAAGAGAAAGATATAAAATATTGTAAAGAAATAAATTATAAAACTTCATTAATTATTATTCAAACTGAGGATAAGCCTGGTTCTTTAGCTAATATACTAACTGAATTTTCCTCTAGGAATATTAATTTAATGTCTATAATGTCTCATCCCAATAAACAGATGCTTGGTAAATATTATTTTTTTATAGATATAGAAGGCAATTATATAGAAGATAGAAGTTTAAAGGAAGCTGCTAATAACATTGCTAGGAATAATAAGGTGAAAATATTAGGAATTTATGAAAATGCTATGAAAGTATAGAAGTGAAATTTTCATTGACAAAAAAACGAAAATGGTGTATATATAAGTAGAATATATTATTAAATTGTAGTATCATGGTATTATTTGTTATCTACTTTTTACTAAAACGGTTAAAAGATATGATTAGGATAAGTTAATGATATTGAATAATATATTAATGAAATTTAATTAAACTATTTTTGAAGATATAATTTTTAATAAGGCATATGAAAATAAATAGTAAGTCAAATAGACTAGCATACTGACTAGTTATTTATTTGAATGTGCCTAAGTATATCTAATATTTAAATTTATTGACTAGAAAAACTAGAGATAAGTTGTGTATAAATAAAAAAAATAGCTTAATATTGTCTGACTAGAAAAACTAGAGGGCAAATTAAATTAGTAAATTTTAAATCATAATTAAAAGCATAACCTGTGTAAAATATATTTTACACAGGTTATATTAATTTTAAATTACTACCTTACATAGGCTTTATAAACATTTGAGTCCAGTAGCATGTTCCTTTGCTGTCCTTTGCAAGACCTACGCCTAGTTGAGTATAAGAAGGATTTAATATATTTGCTCTATGTCCCGGTGAATTCATCCAGGCATTTACAACTTCTGCGGGAGTTCTCTGTCCCATAGCAATATTTTCTCCGGCAGCTGAAAATTTTATTCCAAATTGCTCCATCATATTAAATGGTGAACCATAAGTAGGAGAAGTGTGAGAAAAATATTTTTTATTAATCATATCTTGAGATTTATATCTAGCTACTCTTCCCACTTGCCAGTTAGCAGCTAAAGGACCTAAACCATTTTTACTTCTTTCTACATTAACAAGTCTTATAACTTCTGCTTCACTGGCTTTTGTGTCATTTATGTTTGGTATATTGACTTTGTTACCAGGATAAATTAAGTTTGGATTTTTAAACTGTGGATTTTTTGCTATTAATTCACTTAATCCTGTTTGATTTGCTACAGCTATTTTCCAAAGAGTATCTCCAGGTTTAACTGTATATACTAAATCTTGAGCAAATACAGCAGTGGAAAACATAAGAGAAATAAGTAGCGAAAGTCCTAAAATCTTTTTTTTCATTAATCTTCACCTCACTATCTATTCTCTAAAAAATTAAATTATTTATGTGATGTTATTTATTCTATAATTGAAAATTTATAAGAAAAATGTAAAAATTGTATTTATAGATGAAAGTTTATTTAAAGTCAGTTTATTTTTAGTACTAATTAAAAGAAATTTTATTTTATTTAGTTTAGACATGTTATTTAAACATATACTATTAATAATATACAGTTGATAAGATTTACATACAAAGTTTATAATATAAT
>NZ_BAEV01000035.1 GCF_000246895.1 Clostridium arbusti SL206
ACACGTAGTATATAAGCATATTAATAAAGTTTTTATAATATACGTTTAAATATAAGGTTATTGATAAAATAATAGATACATATATTATGTAAGTATAATATTTTTAAAAGAATAGGAATAAAAAAAAGGAGTTTTAGTAATTATTATAGAATAAAATATGTAGGAAAGGTGATCAAAATGAGTATAAGAGAGATAATTGAGGAAAAGGAAAAAAAAGTAATAAATAATTGTGGAACTATCTCTGTAAATACAACAGGAAGAGAAAGAGAAGAAAAATCTGATGAAATAAGAACCTGTTTCATGGTGGACAGAGATAGGATAGTTCACAGTAAATCTTTTAGACGGTTAAAACATAAAACTCAGGTCTTTATTAAACCATTTGGTGACCATTATAGAACAAGACTTACCCATACTGTTGAAGTATCACAAATTGCTAGAACTATAGGGAAGGGAATAGGTTTAAATGAAGATCTTATAGAAGCTATTTCTTTAGGGCATGATATAGGCCATGTGGCATTTGCACACAATGGAGAAGAAGTTTTAAATGAGCTTTTACCAAATGGGTTTAAGCATAATATTAATAGCATAAGAGTACTTACTAAAATTGAAAATCAAGGCAAAGGATTAAATCTTACTAAGGAAGTTTTAGATGGAGTGCTTAATCATAGTGGCTTTTCAAGTAAAAAGCAAAGAGCCTTTACCTTAGAAGGTCAAGTAGTAAAATATAGTGATAAAATTGCTTATGTAAATCATGATATAGATGATTCCATAAGAGCTGGAATTCTACAAGAAGAAGAACTCCCAAAGGAGTATATAGAAATTTTAGGTTCTAAGGGTGGTGCTAGAATAGATAGTTTGGTTAAGGATTGTATATATAATACTATTAAAAACATAGAAAAGGGTAAAATAGAAGTAAGTTTAAGTGGTAAATTTGAAGATGCACTTTTGGGACTTAGAAGTTTTATGTTTAAAAATATATATAATGGAAGCAAACTTAAAATTGAAAGAGAAAAAGCTAAGTTTATTCTTGAACAAGTTTTCTTTTATTTTATAAAGAATGAAAGGGAACTGCCAGAATTTTACAAAGATATAGTTAAAAAGGAAGGACTATATCAAGGAGTTGCTGATTATATATCAGGAATGAGTGATGATTACTGTCTTCTAACCTTTAATGAAAAATATGTACCAAAGCTATTAGTTTATTAAAATAATCAAAATAATTGGAATAATTTATAAATAAATTTGGTAGAATAAGCTGTGAATATTAAATATATAATAATAAATTTAAAAAATATTAAAAATAAGAAGGAATTTTGATGTTTTTGTCGAAATAATAGATACTTGGTGTTAAAATAATTAGTTGGGTGGAATGTTCTAGTGATACCTGAAGATGTTATAGAAAAAATTAAATATGAGAATGATATTGTAGATGTAATATCTGAGAAGGTTAACCTTAAGAGAACTGGCAGAAATTATATGGGACTTTGTCCCTTCCATAATGAAAAGTCTCCTTCATTTAGTGTATCTGTAGATAAGCAGATATATAAATGTTTTGGATGTGGTGAGGCAGGAAATGTTATTACTTTTGTCATGAAAACACGAAATTTATCTTTTATAGACGCTGTAAAAGTACTTGCGGAAAGAATTCATATGGATTTAGATTATTTAGAAAAGGGAAATAGTGAAAAGAAGAATGCTAATGATAAACTTTTAAAACTAAACGTGGAGGCAGCAAGATTTTTCTTTTACAATTTAAATTCAAATAAAAAGGCAAAAAGCTATTTTACAGGAAGAGGTATAGCGGAATCCACAATAAGAAGTTTTGGATTAGGCTATGCATTAGATGATTGGCATGGAATAGTAAATTTTTTGAAGAAAAAGGGATATTCAGATTTAGATCTAATAAATGCTGGTTTAATAATAAAAAATGAAAAGGGAAACAAATATGATAGATTCAGGAACAGAGTTATATTTCCCGTATTTGATTATAAAGGCAAAGTTATCGGGTTTGGAGGCAGGGTTTTAGATGATTCAAAACCAAAATATTTAAATTCGCCAGAAACAGCCTTATTTAAAAAGGGAATAAACCTATATGGATTAAATTTTGCACTGAAGAAAGATAATAAAAGGACATTTATAATAGTTGAAGGCTATATGGATTGTATAACGCTTCATCAATATGGAATTACTAATGTAGTAGCATCACTTGGCACAGCACTTACGGTAAGCCAAGCAAAACTTTTAAAAAGATATGCCGATAACATAATTATATCTTATGATGCGGATACAGCAGGTCAAACTGCAACACTTAGAGGTTTAAAAATATTAAGAGATGTTGGACTTATTGTAAAAGTATTAAAAGTACCAGAAGGAAAAGATCCTGATGAATTTGTAAGAAATAATGGAAAAGAAGCTTTTGAAGAACTTATAAAAAATGCTATGCCTCTTATAGACTATAGAATTAAAAGGGCAGGAGATAATATTAATTTTAACAATAATGAAGAAATACCTATCTATATAAAGAGAATAGCTGATATTTTAATAGATCTTGATCCCATTGAAAAAGATGTTTATATTAAAAGAGTTTCAGAAAATACAGATATAAAAGAACAGGCAATTTATGACCTTTTAAGTGAAGAAATGCAAAAAAATACTAATGATTTACAAACAGTGAATAATATGGATAAATATGGACAAAAATTATACTTAGAGCCTGCTTATATTAAAGCAGAAAGATTATTGCTAAAACTTATGACTGATAATAAAGAAATCTATGAATATATTACAAATAAAGTAGAATGCAATGATTTAAATATGGAAAGTCATAAAAAGATATTTAACTTGCTAATTGAAAATAAAGATTTAGATGTAGAAGACAGAAAAAAGATAATAGAAACTAAATGTGACGATGCGAAGAGTTCTTCTGAATGGATAAATATCTGTGAAGAGAAATTTAATGATACTCATTGTGATATGAAGAATCTTATTGATGATTATATTGTAAATATGAAAAAATTTAAATTAGAGGAGTCAAAAAAAGAAATCATGAAGAAGATAAAATATTATGAAGCAAAGGGAATGCTTGAAGAATCTTTGCAGATGGTAAAAGAGCTAAACGTAATTCAAGGAGAAATAAATAACTTACTATAAAGACGAGAGGAGGATATTTCCATGAAAGAAAAGAAACTAAAGGAAGTAGCGGTAAAGGATGGTAAAAAACAAGTTAGTATAAAGAGTCAAAGTGAGAAAATGGAGTTTGTAAAAAAACTGGTAGATAAAGGCAAGAAAAAAGGTAATTTAACTTACAAAGAAATAATGGATGAATTAGAAAATATAGAGCTTAGTCCAGAACAGATTGAAAAAGTATATGAAGTTTTAGAAACAATGGGTATTGATATTGTTGGAGATATTCAAGATATAGAAGTTGAAGAGGAAGAATTAGATTTATCAGTTCCAGAAGGAATAGCTATAGATGACCCCGTTAGAATGTATCTTAAAGAAATTGGTAAAGTGCCATTATTATCACCAGATGAGGAAATTAGTCTTGCACAGAGAATAGAAGACGGAGATCAGATAGCAAAGAAGAAATTGGCAGAAGCTAATTTAAGACTTGTAGTAAGTATAGCAAAAAGGTATGTTGGAAGAGGAATGCAATTTTTAGATTTAATACAAGAGGGAAACTTAGGACTTATAAAAGCTGTGGAAAAATTTGACTACAGAAAAGGATATAAATTTAGTACCTATGCTACTTGGTGGATAAGACAGGCAATTACAAGAGCAATAGCAGATCAGGCAAGAACTATAAGAATACCAGTACACATGGTGGAAACAATTAATAAATTGATAAGAGTTTCAAGACAACTTCTTCAAGAACTTGGAAGAGAACCGCAAGCAGAAGAAATAGCAAAGATTATGGAGATGCCAGTAGATAAAGTAAGAGAAATAATGAAAATAGCTCAAGAACCAGTTTCTCTTGAAACACCTATTGGTGAGGAAGAAGATAGTCATCTTGGAGATTTTATTCCAGATGATGAAGCACCAGCACCAGCAGAAGCAGCTGCATTTACAATGCTTAAAGAACAACTTATTAACGTACTTGATACATTAACTCCTCGTGAAGAAAAAGTACTTAGATTAAGATTTGGACTTGATGATGGAAGAGCTAGAACTCTTGAAGAAGTTGGAAAAGAATTTAATGTTACAAGAGAGCGAATAAGACAGATAGAAGCAAAAGCACTTAGAAAACTAAGACATCCAAGTAGAAGCAAAAAACTAAAAGATTATTTAGATTAGTAGGCTATAAAAACTGCAATCAAGTGAATTTGACTGCAGTTTTTATGCTATAATAATTTTTAAGAAGGTGATAGGATGGAATGGTTTAAACCCTTGGACAGAAAAAAAGGCAGCCAATTTATAATCATAATAACAATTTTATGTGATATATTTATTGTTTTAGGATCAATATATTTAAATGATTATTTACTTGATATTTTTCTGAGGACATTTTTACTTGTTTTTAATATATATCAAATTTATAATATAGCACTATTTCTTACATTAAGATATTCTATGGATAATGAAGCATTCTACATAATAACTTTATTTGGTCTCAGAAAATCTAAACTACTATTTAAGGAAATGGAAGCTTATACTAAGTCACAGGGTATTATTAATGCTGTAAGGTTAAGTGGATATGGGAAAAAGAATTTTGCCATAGGTAAATGCTTTTTTAAAAAGCTTGGATTTGTGAATATGTATGTAACTTCAAATAAAAATGTATTTTATTTAAAAGATAATGATGAAGTGTATGGAGTTTCTCCGGAAGATTCTAAAATTTTTGAAGATAGATTGATACATATGGGAATAGGCATGGGTGAATGGTCCCCGGAAAAAACTAAACCAGTAAGATTATATAAGGACAATCATTTCAATATACCATTAATTTTGTCAATAGTTATAATTGTGTTTTTTACATTGAGACCACTAATATTATATTATAAAGGCTTACTTCCTTCATCTATGGCATTGAGTTTTAATATAAAGTTTCAACCCACTATTATTGGTACAAGCAGGGATTTCTTATTTAAACAGATGAGTTACAGCGCTTTTAATGCTGCAATATTATTATGCATGTATTTTGCTGCTAATTTCAGTGCAAAACATCATAAAAAGACGTCGTATAAATATTTGTATATTTCGCTAGGTATAGCAGTAATTTTTTTATTGATTCAGCAAAGAATAATATCAAAAGTTATTTAAAATAATTAGAACAGGGTATTCATTTAGGCATGTGAAAATAAATAACAAGTCAAAGATGCGACGTATATTTTAAATTATACAAGGAAACAGGTTCCGATGATAGTGGTGCTATAAGAAGGTTCTGTTAACGTAGTATAATTCAAAATATACTAGTATACTGACTAGTTATTTATTTGAAGATGCCTTATATATAGGAGTGTAAGAATGGACATAAGTTATAGATTAAGATGCATTGGAGATATGGTGGAAAAATGTAATTGTATTGCTGATATAGGTACAGATCATGCTTATTTACCTATATATTTAGTAGAAAAAGGACTTTGTAAAACTGTAATAGCTTCTGATATAAATAAGGGTCCAGTAGAAAAGGCAAAACGTAATGTTGCATTTTCACATATGGAAGATAAGATTCAGTGCAGACTAGGACCTGGGTTAACAACAATCTCAAAAAATGAGATAGATGTTGCCATTATAGCAGGAATGGGTGGAAATTTAATAAGAGATATAATAGAAGAAAGTATGGATATTTTCAAAAATTTGCATTATGTAATTTTACAACCAGTTCAAAATGCAGATGTACTTAGAAGATATATTTGTGAAAGTGGATATAAGATACTAGATGAAGAACTTTGCAAGGATGAAAATAAATACTATGAAATAATAAAAATTAAATATGACCATAAGCTTGAAACACTAGATGATGACATATACTATGAAGTAAGTAAAAAGTTGCTTGAAAAAAAACATCCACTTTTAAAAGAATATATCTGTTTTAAAATTAAAAAATATGATAAGATAGTAAATAGTATAGTTAATATTACTGAATTGGCTAAAGTTAGGAAAGTTCAATTAGAAAAAAGAATCATGAAACTTAAGGAGATGTTGAAATGTCTTTAAGAGTTAAAGATATTTGTTCTATTATGGAGAAGGCTGCACCTAAAAGGTTAAGTGAAAACTATGATAATGTAGGGCTTATGGTTGGAAATTTGGATAGTGACATAAGTTCTATTTTGGTTTCTTTAGATTGTACGTTAAATGTTATTGATGAAGCTAAAAGGAAAAATTGTAATTTTATATTCACACATCATCCTTTGCTTTTTAAGAAACCATCTTCAATAACAACTGAAACTCTTCTTGGCAGTAAAATTATTAAATTAATTAAAAATGATATAAGTTTATATTCTAGTCATACTAATTTGGATTCTGTACAAGGTGGATTAAATGATATTTTAGTAAAGATTTTAGGATTTTCCAATTCAGTAGTAATAGAGCAGTCTACAGCTAGTGGATTTAATGATGGAAATTCTGGCATTGGTAGAATTGTTCGTTTAAATAAGAAAATAACACTTGCGGAATTGTGTAAAATAGTTAAAGAAAAACTTAATCTTACCAGTATAACTTATATTGGTAAGGAAGATAAGCTTATTGAAAAAGTTGCTTTGATTAATGGTAGTGGAAGTGATTATATGGATATGAGTAGAGGCATGGGTGCAGACTGTATAATAACAGGCGATGTAACTTATCATTATGCTAGTGATTATAATGAAATGGGTATAGCGGTTATAGATGCAGGTCACTTTGGAACAGAATGGCCTGCATTGAAAGAAGTAGCATCTAACCTTAAAAATAAAATTAATAAATTGGGATATAACAATTCTGTATTATTATCAGAATCTACAAGAGACCCATACAAAACGAAGTAGAAATAGTATTATAACTATTTTTACTTCGTTTTGTTTATATAGATAAATAATAAAATATTTAATGAATACTAATTTATTATTTAAAAAACTATAAATAAATTAGCCTTAAAAACTTATTTATTATAGATTTAGGGAGGAATGATGGTATGGGTATTTCAAAATTATTACTTCAACTTCAAGAATGTTATGGGGATATTGAAGAAGGTAAAAAGGTTTTAAATGATGGATCACATCTTTATTTGTTAAAAAAGATGAAAAAAGAATTTGAAGAAATGAAAGATAAGTATAATGAAAAGCGCAAAGCTCTTCAAGATCTAAGAACTGAATATGCTTCAATAGGTAAAGAATTAAGAGAATTTAAGAACAAAATAGATAAAAATGAACATGATTTATATAATAACTCAGCCAATGATATGAAATCAATTAATGCACTTCAAAATAATATTGAGACAAATAAAGAAAAATTAAGACTCCTTGAAGATAAAGCTATAGAGCTTTTAGAAGTGGAGGAGAAATTGAAAATTGATATAGGATCACTTAAAATGGACTTAATAAATGTTAAGAATAATTTTTATAACTACAAGGAAGTAACTAATGGAAAAATGCATGAGGCAAAGAATAAACTGGAAGAATCAGAGAGTAAGATAAAAGAATTAAAAGAGTTGATCCCAAAGGATGAATTAGAAGTCTTCTATAATATGCTAAAAAAAAGAAAAGTTGTAGTTGTGAAATTAAATCATGAGGTATGTGAAGGTTGTAAAATGAAAGTATCCTCCATGACACTAGATAGTATATCTAAAGGTAAGGATATAGTTTATTGTGATAATTGTGGAAGAATTTTAGTAGGTGATGAAGAAAAAATTTAGCAGAAGATAAGTGAATTAAAAAAAAAGTTGATTTTATAAGTATAATGTGATATCATATTCTATGCGAGTAAGCCAGACAATCGCTGCTGCTTTTGCAGGAGAGGAAAGTCCGAGCTCCATAGGGCAGGGTGCCAGGTAACTCCTGGTGGAGGCGACTCTAAGGAAAGTGCAACAGAGATATACCGCTAAAGGTAGCTTTTAGCTATACTAGTAAGGGTGGAAAGGCGAGGTAAGAGCTCACCAGCACATTGGCAACTATGTGGCTATGTAAACCCCATCTGGAGCAAGATCGAATAGGAAGACTTTATGGAATTGCCCGTTCCGTCTTTGGGTGTATCGCTTGAGCCTATATGGTAACAATAGGCCTAGATAGATGATTGTCTAACACAGAACTCGGCTTACAGGCGTGCTCGTCCATAAGAATTACAGATTGCTTATTTTAGCAGTCTGTAATTTTTTTATATTTTGTGTTGCAAAAAAGAAACAAGATGCATACTGGCAACAAATTATTTATTATAGTATTTAATAGGAAAGTTCTTTGATATAACTGTCATTATAATATACTTTATACAATGTAAAGGATGCAGCAATGCAACAAGTAAATTTAAGAAGCATTGCTATATCTGCTAATATCAAGGTACAAGAATATTTGGTACAATAATTGCTGTATATATTAAGTAAAATGTCTGGAGGTGCAAGCATTATGAAAAATATAGACAAGTTAAAAAAGCTACTCATAAGTACTTTAAATATAAAAGATATAGATAAAATTACAGACGAAATGGGACCAGATGAAATAAAGGACTGGGATTCACTAGCACATATAGAGCTTGTAGCCGGTCTTGAAGATAAATTTGAAATAAGTATTGATGTAATTGATACATCTAGGATGTACACAATTGGAGATATAAAGAAGATACTTGGAAAATATGGAGTAGAAATATGACATTTACAGACTATGTATTTAATAAATCTAAGGATTTAAAAAAGATAGCTGTAATAAATAAAGAGGAAACAAGTTATAGTGAGATATATAGGAGTATAAAACATATAGTATATATACTTCAGCAGATTAATTATTCAAAGACGGATAGCGTACTTATAGTTTCTGAAAATTCATTATTTTTTATAAAAACTTATTTTGGAGTCATTAAGAATGGAAATGTATGTGTTCCCATTAATCCAGCAATATCTGAAAAGGATTTAGTCTATATTATAAAGGCTCTAAATATAAAACTGATATTCTGCCAGGAAAAGTATAGAAGTAAAATAGAAAAGCTAATTGATGAAAATATTTTATTATACAGTGAGAATGATACCAGTGGAGATCAATTACAACTAATATTAGAACCTTCTGTTAATATAAAAGAGGACACGGCTTTAATTATGTTTACATCAGGATCTACCTCAAAACCTAAAGGTGTAATGTTAACTCATTATAATTTGATGTATAATACTAACTCAATAATAAAATACCTTAATTTGACTGAAAAGGATAGGATAGAAGTTGTACTTCCCTTCTATTATTGTTATGGAACATCCCTTTTAAATACTCATTTTAAATGCGGTGGAAGCTTAGTTATAAATAATAGATTTATGTTTCCGCAAACGGTTATAGAGCATATTAACAAATATAATTGTACTGGTTTTGCTGGAGTACCAAGTACCTATCAAATATTACTTAGAATGACAAAGCTTAAAGATTGTAAATTGCCTTCTTTAAGATATTTAACGCAAGCAGGAGGAAGTCTTCCAGAAACTGTTATATCTGAATTGTGTAGTGTGCTTGAAAATGTGCACATATATATTATGTATGGTCAAACTGAGGCCACTGCAAGGCTTTCATATCTTCCACCAAACCGTATTAAAGATAAATTGGGATCCATAGGTAAGGGTATTCCAGGTACAGAATTGATGATTTTAGATAAAAAAGGTGTGCCTGTTAAGGCAGGCGAAGTTGGAGAAATTGTAGCTAAGGGTGGAAATATAATGAAGGGATATTTTAATGACCAAGATGAAACAAAAAAGGTACTTAGAAATGGACTTCTCTATACAGGAGATTTGGCATTAAAAGATGAAGAGGGCTATATATTTATAGTTTCTAGAGAAAAGAACATAATTAAATGTGCCGGAAATAGGATAAGTCCTAAAGAAGTTGAAAATATTATAGCTTCTATACAGCAAGTAGTGGAATGTGCAGTTATAGGAGTTGAAGATGATATTTTGGGTGAAGCGATAAAGGCTTTTGTGGTTTTAAAGAAAGATTGTAATGTTATAGATGAAAAATATATTATTCACTATTGTAATGATAGGCTACCTAAATTTAAGGTTCCTAAACAGGTAGAATTTTTAAAAATGCTTCCTAAAAATTCCTCAGGAAAGGTTATTTTTAAAGATTTAAAGTGTATGTAAAAAATATAGATAAAATTAAAACAGCAGTAATGATTTAACATAGTACTTTTAGAGTTGGATAAAGTATCCAAAAAATTTCACCTGACTAACTTGGCGTAAGTTTCCAAAGCACTCTGTGAAAGTGATCAAATACAAAATAAATTTTGTTTTGTCTGCTTGCACTCTGTGAAAGCGATTCACACAAAATCGAAAAGAAGATTTTGGTTCTCTGCTTGCACTCTGTGAAAGTGATTCGCACCAAATTAAAATTTGGGCTCTCTACTTGCACTCTGTGAAAGCGACCAAATACAAAATAAATTTTGTTTTGTCTGCTTTTCTTCAAGTGGGAGTTCGACGCCAAGTAAGCCATGCATTTGCAGTTCTAAAATTCAGATGGGGTAAAAGAATCCCCACCTGAATTAAGAACTTGCTTCAAATAGATGTAAATAAGATTGAATAGGTGGTTTATATGGAAATAGAATCTTTGATTGAAAATATAGTTCTAAGGGATCAATTTCAAATATGTGAAAAAGAAAAGGAAAAACTTTTACTTCCCATTATTAAAGCTCAGCTAGATTCTAATAAAACAAATGAGAACATAAGACTTATGTATGAAAAGTTAAATATAAATGTTCCAAGGCTTCAAAGTCTTGAGGAGATTCCATTTATTCCAGTAAACATGTTTAAAAAGTTTGATCTCTTAACCTGTAAAAGGGAAGCTGTTATAAAGATATTGAATTCCAGTTCGACTACTACAGGCATACCAAGCAAAGTATATTTAGATAGAATTACCGCTATTCATCAATCACAGGCACTTATTTCTACTTTGAAAAGTTTTTTAGGAAGTAAGCGAAGACCTCTCCTTATTTTGGACACAGAATCTGCTAATAAAAGAGGTAGCACATTAGGAGCCAGAGGAGCAGCCATTAGGGGTATAAATAATTTTGCAAGCAGTATAACTTATATAATGGATAACGAAAATGAAAATATAAAGATAAATATAAATAGGTTAAAAGAGTTTTCAGCTAAAAATGAAAATAGGGAAATTTTAGTTTATGGATTCACCTATATAATTTGGAGTAAATTTGTAAGAGTTCTAGAAGATGAAGGTATAAGATTATCAATGCCTAATATTAAATTATTGCATAGTGGGGGATGGAAGAAGCTTACATCAGAAATGGTTGAAAAAGAGGAATTCAATAGAAGAACTGCAGAAGTATTTGGTACTGATAAAAATAACATTATTGATTTTTACGGAATGGTAGAACAGTTAGGTGTGATTTTTACAGATTGTGAATATAATTATAAACATGTGCCGGATTTTGCAGAAGTTATAATACGAGATTTTAATAGCCTAGAAGAAGTGGAATTTGGTCAAAGTGGAATTATAGAGGTTATGAGTATATTGGGGTCTAGTTATCCTTCTCAAGCCATTTTAACAGAGGATGTGGGTGAATTAGTTGGGGTTGACACTTGTAAATGCGGAAGAAAGGGAAAATATTTTAAATTTAAAGCTAGAGTTGATAAAACTGAAACTAGAGGTTGTGGAGATACTTTTGCAGAAAGGGAGAGTAATAAATGATAAATTGTTATTTATTAAACGGCAGTGTATACCACAAAGGAATAAATTTTAATGAATTTAAACATATATACAGCAGTTTACAGGATAATTTAAGATTATTGAATTCAATACCTTCACAAGCTATTATTTTAATTTTAGATGAGTTTAGCAAAAGAATACGTAAAAATAGAGAACTTTTAAAAGTAGAAGGAGTTTCCTATCTTTCTCTTTATTTAAAAAAATCAAACATAGAGAAATTGATAGAGATAAATTTAGGGAATAAAGAATATCTAGATAAGTTTATATACAGGGAAAATGGAAAGTTAATAAAGGCTCAGGGTAGAGGAATTGCCTGCCACTGGATAGCAGGTAATGTTTATACTTTGGCACTTTATTCAGTTTTTCAAGCTATTATAGCTAAAAGTTCCAATATTCTTAGAGTGCCTGAAAAAAGTATAGACATAGTAATAAAATTATTAGAGCAGCTGGATAATATAGAGATAACTTATAAAAATATTATATATTCTTCTAAGGATATACTTAAAAATATCTGCTTAATATACTTTGATAGTAGTGATGAAAAACTTAATGAGAATATGTCGGCTATAGCTGACTCAAGGATTATATGGGGAGGAGAAGCAGCCGTAAAACATATTACGGTACTGCCTAAAAAAACTACTTGCAAGGATATAATCTTTGGTCCTAAGTATTCATTTTCAGTTTTTGATAAAGGTATTATAGAAGGGGAGCAATGTGACAAATACATAAACAGATTAATATTGGACATAATTACGTTTGGACAAAATTCCTGTTCTTCTCCACAGATGTTGTTTATAGAGAAAAGTAACATATCAATAAAGGATATTTCTAAAAGAATAGAAGATGCATTTAAAAGAGTGGGAAAAAGGTATAAAAATGTTGTGGATGAAGCTACAGCTGCAAAGATAATAAATCATAGAGGAATATATGGTCTTAGTTTGGATAAGGATCTTCTTTGCAGTAAAGGTTTGGATTATACTATTCTAATAAATAAAAATATAGCTTTAGAGGAACCAGTAGGTGGAAGATGTATTTTTGTAAAGGAAATAGATAGTATATTTGATATAAAAGATCTCATTACAAGGAGAATACAGACTATAGGTTATGCAATTGGAGATAAAGATAAAACTTTAAAGTTTTCAGAGTCTGTTACAGCCGCTGGAGTAGATAGAGTTGTAAATGTAGGTTCTATGAATAATTATGATTCTCCCTGGGATGGATGTTTTATGATAAATGAACTTGTGAGATGGTGTTGTTTAATAGTGGAAGACTGAGGTTTGAAATTTAAAAATATATATTCAATTGTGAAAACTTTTACGATGGTTAATTATTTAACTATTAATAATGAGATATAATATATATAAAATCAATTAATAGAGTAAAATTAACGTTATTACTAGTGATTTCTCTTACTTAAGGTACAAAAAACATGCTATAATTTATATGATGTAAAATTATAACATGTTTTTGTGTTTTTTTTCACAAAAATCAAAATGATTACCATATACCTGATTGTGAAGGGAGATTGTATTATGCAGAGTAAAGAAAAAATAGATTTTAATAGTTTGTTAAAAGGAGACATAGAAACTTTGCAATTAAAAATAAAGCATTTGCATCAGATTATTGACAGTTCCTATGATGGTATATATATAACTGATGGTGATGGCAACACTATATTTGCAAATAAGTCTTATGAAAAAATTACGGGAATGAAGAAAGATGAAATGATAGGAAAAAATATGAGATATCTAGAAAAGAAAAATTATATTTCTAGATCAGGGACACTTATGGTTTTAGAAAATAAAAAAAGTGTCACAATTGAACAAAAATTTAAAAGTGGTAAGACTGTATTGATTTCCAGTAATCCTATTTTTAATGACAAAGAAGAAATAATAATGGTGGTTACAAATGTGAGAAACGTTACAGAACTTTACGAGCTAAAGGAGAAATTTAAAAAGAATAAAGAACTTACAGAAAAATACTACTCACATTTAGAGGCAATGAGAAAACAGTTATTGAATTTTTCTGATATTATAGTTAAAGATGAAAAAATGCTTAATACTCTTGAGATGGCAAGAAAAGTGGCGAAGGTAGATACTACGGTACTTATACTTGGGGAAACTGGTGTTGGTAAAGAAGAATTTTCTAAGTACATTCATAAAAATAGCAATAGAGCTAATAAGAGTTTTATAAAGATAGACTGTGGATCCATACCATCCAATCTTATAGAGGCTGAATTATTTGGATACGAGAAGGGAGCATTTACTGGTGCTAACAAGGATGGAAAGATAGGTCTCTTTGAATTGGCTGATTGTGGTACAGTTTTTTTGGACGAGGTAGGAGAACTTCCAATTGATATGCAAGTTAAGCTTCTTAGGGTTCTTCAAGAGGGAGAAATAAAAAGAGTAGGTGGTACAAACACAATCCATATTGATGTTAGAATAATTGCAGCAACTAATAGAGATTTAAAGAAAATGGTAGAAAAAAAGATTTTTAGAGAAGATCTTTATTATAGATTAAATGTAGTGCCTATTACAATATTACCTCTAAGGGAGAGAAAGGATGATATAAAGCCTTTAATAGATCACTTTTTAAGTGGATTCAATAAAAAATATAATTTGGATAAAGTAATCACCTGCGGTGCTCTAGATTCCCTAAAAGAATACAGATGGCCTGGTAATGTAAGGGAATTAAAAAATATAATAGAAAGAGTTGTAATTATGAGTCATGGTAACAATATACTTAGAAGTGATTTTCCTATTAAAGAAATATGGGGTAATGAGAATACCGAATTTAATATTAAAAGTATAAATTTAAAAGAAGCAGTAGAAAAGCTTGAAAATAATTTAATTGAAAGAGCCTTTAATAGACATGGTAATGTAAGGGCAGCGGCAAAGGAGCTTGGAATAGATGCTTCTACTCTTGTTAGAAAAAGAAAACGATATAAAGACAAGCACAAAATATAAACAATAGCTACGTTGCAAAAATACAACTTGTTGCAAAAATGAATTCAGTTTTTTTATTAGGAGAAACTTAGATATTTTTTTCACAAAGTCTCTTGCCTCTTGTGTTAGTTAATAAATAATAAGTATAATTCAGTATATTCAGAAATTTTTTCTTGATGCATTATTGCAATGAAAACGATATTATTACAATATGGAATATTTATCAATTTTAATTAATACAAGTGTAATAGCAGACAATTAGGCATTTACAGATACTTTTATAAATATTTATAAGTATTGGCATGGTATTTGCTACATATATACTTGTGTAATGAAAATTGATTCTTGAAAGGGATGATTGTAATGGCTTTAATGACTGGTGAAGAATATGTGGAGAGTTTGCGTAAATTAAAATTGAATATCTATATGATGGGAAAAAAGATAGATAATCCTATAGATGATCCAATACTTCGTCCTTCACTTAATTCGGTAAAAATGACATATGACTTAGCTCAGATACCAGAATATGAGAATTTAATGACCACCACATCTATGTTAACAGGGGAAAAGATAAATAGATTTACTAATCTTCATAAAAATACAGAGGATCTAGTAAATAAAGTAAAGATGCAAAGACTATTAGGACAAAAAACCGCAGCCTGTTTTCAAAGATGTGTTGGAATGGATTCTTTTAATGCAGTGTATAGTACTACTTACGAAATAGATCAGGAGTATCACACTAATTATTTTGAAAACTTTAAAAAGTTTTTGATTTATGTTCAGAGAAGTGACTTGACAGTAGATGGAGCTATGACAGATCCAAAGGGAGATAGGGGATTATCTCCAAGTAAACAACCTGACCCAGATCTATATTTAAGAGTAGTTGAAAGAAGGCCAGATGGTGTAGTTGTAAGAGGAGCAAAGGCTCATCAAACAGGTATGTGTAATTCTCATGAGGTTTTGGTAATGCCAACCATTGCTATGAGACCAGAAGATAAAGATTATGCTATAGCTTTTTCAGTACCTACAGATACCAAGGGAATAACTATGATAATTGGTAGACAATCTTGTGATACAAGGAAATCTGAAGCTGGTGCAGACATCGATGTAGGAAACAAGCAATTTGGAGGAGTAGAAGCATTAGTAGTATTTGATGATGTATTTGTTCCAAATGATAGGATATTCTTAAATGGTGAAACTGAATATGCAGGAATGTTAGTAGAAAGATTTGCAGGATATCATAGACAAAGTTATGGTGGATGTAAAGTAGGTGTTGGAGACGTATTGATAGGAGCCGCTGCAGTAGCTGCCGAATATAACGGAGTACCAAGAGTATCACATATTAAAGATAAACTAATCGAAATGATGCATTTAAATGAAACTCTATATGCTTGTGGAATTGCCTGTTCCGCTGAGGGCTATCCTACAAAAGCAAAAAATTACCAGATAGATTTATTACTTGCTAATGTGTGCAAACAGAATGTTACTAGGTTCCCATATGAGATTGTAAGATTGGCAGAAGATATAGCTGGTGGATTAATGGTTACTATGCCTTCGGAAAAGGATTACAATAATCCTGCTACAGGAAAGTATATAGAGAAATATTTAGTAGGAGCTGAATCAGTACCTGTAGAGAATAGAATGAGAATACTCAGATTAATAGAGAATCTAAGCCTTGGTACAGCAGCAGTAGGCTATAGAACTGAATCCATGCATGGAGCAGGTTCACCACAGGCTCAAAGAATAATGATATCAAGACAGGGGAATTTAGGTAAGAAAAAGGCACTTGCAAAAGCCATAGCCCAAATAAAAGAAGATTAGAATTTATAGGTTTATCTAAGTATTATTTTGAAGGTGAGGCGCTGAATTATGGAAGAAAAATTATTAAAGGTAATAGAGACAAAGATAAGACCATATCTTCAAAGTCATAATGGTGATATTGAAGTATTAGGTATAGAAGATGGAGTAGTTAAAATAAAGCTTCTAGGTCAATGTAGCTGTTGCGCTTCAGCTAAATATACTGTTGAAGATATAGTAGAAGCGTCCTTAAAAGAAGAATTTAACCAAATCAAAAGGGTAGAACTTATAGATTATATAAGTGAAGAGACTCTAGGTATGGCTAGAAAAATACTTAGCAGACATATATAAATAGATACATGAAAACATCAAAAGAAGATTATATGGGAATGAAAAAATATATAAATATTCCAATAGTCAGAAAGGATGGTTTAAATGAATTGGAAGGACATATACAAGGATAGATTGGTTAGTGCAAAAGAAGCAGTTTCTAATATAAAATCTGGAAGTAGAGTAGTTATTGGGCATGCAGTAGGGGAACCTTTAGCTTTGGTTGATGCATTAGTAGAGAATAAAAAATACTACGATAATCTGGAAATAGTTCATATGGTGGCTATGGGTAAAAGTGAATATGTTAAACCTGGAATGGAAAAGTATTTTCGGCATAATGCTCTATTTGTAGGAAATAGCACTAGAGAAGCAGTTAATTCTGGAAGAGCAGACTATACGCCAGGTTTCTTTTACGAAGTTCCAAGATTGTTTAAAGAAGGGTATTTGCCAGTAGATGTAGCATTAATTCAGGTAAGTGTACCAGATAAACATGGGTATTGCAGTTTTGGCGTATCCAATGATTATACTAAACCAGCTGCAGACAATGCCAAACTTGTTATTGCGGAAGTAAATGAAAATATGCCAAGGACATTAGGAGATTCCTTTATACATGTATCTGATATTGATTATATAGTTGAAGCTTCACATCCATTAATAGAATTGCAGCCATCCAAAATAGGAGATGTAGAGAAAGCTATAGGAAAATATTGTGCATCATTAATAGAGGATGGGTCAACCCTTCAACTTGGAATTGGAGCTATACCAGATGCAGTACTTTTATTTCTAAAGGATAAGAAAGATCTTGGTATACATTCAGAAATGATATCCGATGGAGTAGTTGAACTAGTTAATGATGGAGTTATAACAAATAAGAAGAAGGCATTTCATAATGGAAAGATAGTTGTTACATTTTTGATGGGTACAAAGAAATTGTACGATTTTGTAAATGACAATCCTATGGTAGAATCGTATCCTGTAAGTTTTGTTAACGATCCTGAAACCATAATGAAAAATAATGATATGATTTCTATAAATTCTTGTATTCAAGTAGATTTAATGGGACAGATATGTTCTGAAAGTATAGGAATAAAACAGATAAGTGGAGTTGGTGGGCAGGTTGATTTCATAAGGGGAACTAGTATGGCAAAGAATGGAAAAGCTATTATAGCAATGCCTTCCACAGCTGCAAAAGGTAAAGTTTCAAGAATAGTGCCAATTCTTGATGAAGGTGCAGCAGTTACAACTTCTAGAAATGATGTGGATTATATAATAACAGAGTACGGTATTGCACATCTTAAAGGCAAAACCCTGAGAGATAGAGCTAAGGATCTGATAGATATTGCACATCCTGATTTTAGAGAATATTTATCAGAGGAATTAAAAAAAAGATTTCGTTAAATTTTAGTTGCATTATGTGGATGTAATGCAACTAAAAATAAACTTGGAATTGTAGAAAATTTAACAAACTATATATGTTTAATAGGTTTAATTGGGGGGATGTAAATTGAAAAAAGGTTATATATTTATCATATTAACTGCCATCTTCTATAGTACTCAAGAAATTTCTGGAAAGTTATTATCCATTAGGGGGAAAATGGATCCTTTCCAAGTTATGTTTATTGTGTTCCTTATAGGTGCAATAGTATTATTTCCATTAGCCATGAAAGATATGAAAACTAAAAAAATTAAGATTGCATCTAATGATTTGATATATCTTGCAATTTGTGGAATTCTCTCAGCAACAGTTTCTATGTCACTGTTACAGTTTGCAGTTACCTATACTAAGGCTTCTATTGCGGCAGTTCTATTTTGCACTACTGCAGTGTTCACTGTTCCATTTGCCTATTTTATATTAAAAGAAAAAGTAAAAAAACAATTTTAATATCTATAATTATCTCATTGATTGGTGTAGTTGCAATATTTAATCCTATAAAAGTTGTAAGCGGATTAACTGGTAGAGGGGATTTAATAGGTATAATTCTTGCAATTGCTGCTGCTATAACCTGGGCGCTTTATACAATATTAACTAAAAAGAGAATTAGTATTTATGGTGGATATGTTTTTAATTTCTTTGCTTTCTGTTTTGGAGTATTAGCGTTATTAATTATTTTGATTGTTACTAAAAGGCCAATATTTACAGGAATTAAATTTGACAATATTTTAGTTCTTATATATATGGGTGTTTGTATAAAGGCTTTAGGATATATATTCTATCTTGGTGCTGTAAGGGAAACTTCTGCAATAACAGCATCCATGGTGTTTCTAATCAAGCCTGCTTTAGCTACTATACTCTCAATGCTTATATTAAATGAGAAAATAGAAGTAAACGTTATAGTGGGTATTGTATTTATAATAGTGGGATCATATATAAATTTTGCAGATGGTAAAAAACAGGAAAGAGTATTAAAAAAGGGAGTTCAATTATAAACATATATATAGGGAGTGATTGTATGAGTGAAAATAGAATAAGAAATTCTAAACTTTTGAAAAAGATTGTATCAGCAGATAATGCAGCTGAATTTATAAAAGATGGAATGGTAGTAGCAATTGGCGGTTTTTCACCTTCTGGCTACCCAAAAGTTGTTCCAAAAGCATTATCTGATAGAGTTGAAAAGTCGGGAGAGAAGTTAAATATATCCCTGTATACTGGATCATCTACAGGGCCAGAGATAGATGGAGAATGGACAAAAGCTGGAATAATAAAAAGAAGGATTCCATATCAGTCAAACTCTGAATTAAGAAGTAAAATTAATGATGGATCAGTTAAATACTGTGATATGCATTTAAGTCAAATGCCTCAATATATCAATTATTCAATGCTTCCAAAAGTAGATGTAGCCATAGTGGAAGCTGTATGTATTACAGAAGAAGGATATATAGTTCCTTCAACAAGTATTGGTAATAATGCCACTTTTATTAAAAATGCTAGCAAGATAATAGTGGAAGTAAATGAAAAACAGCCTATTGAATTGGAGGGAATGTCGGATATTTATACATTAAAAAATCCGCCAAATAGAGAGCCTATTCCATTAAAACATCCAGGAGATAGAATTGGAACACCTTATATTGTCTGTGATCCAAATAAAATATGTGCAATAGTCATTACAAATATATCAGATAAAGCAAGGGGACTTGCAAAGATTACGCCTACATCCCAGGCTATATCAGATAATCTTATAGGATTTTTAAATAAGGAAGTTGAAAGTGGAAGATTACCTGAAAATTTACTTCCAATTCAATCTGGAGTGGGAAGTGTAGCTAATGCTGTATTAGCAGGATTATGTAAGTCTAATTTCAAAGACTTAAGCTGCTATACAGAGATTATACAGGATTCTATGTTGAATCTAATAAAATGTGGCAAAGCGAAGGTAGTTTCTGGCACATCAATAAGTCCATCTCCAGAAATGCTACCTAAATTTATAGAAGATATAGAGTTTTTTAAAGATAAAATAATCCTTAGACCACAGGAAATAAGTAATAATCCAGGTGTTGCTAGAAGACTTGGAGTCATATCAATTAATACTGCTTTGGAAGCAGACATATATGGTAATGTAAATTCAACTCATGTTATGGGAAGTAAGATGATGAATGGAATTGGTGGCTCTGGAGATTTTGCAAGAAGTGCATATCTAACTATATTTACTACAGAGTCCATTGCTAAAAAAGGCAATATATCTTCAATAGTTCCTATGGTTTCTCATGTTGACCATACAGATCATGATGTTATGATTATAATTACAGAGCAAGGTGTAGCAGACCTTAGAGGATTGTGTCCTAGAGAAAGGGCAGAGACAATAATAAATAATTGTGCTCATCCGGATTATAGAGAAATGCTAAGGGGATATTTTAAAGAAGCTATAGCTTTAAGTGGAGGTAATACACCACATAATCTAGAAAAAGCATTATCATGGCATACTAAATTCATAAAAACTGGAAGTATGTTAGGCATATTCAAATAAATAACTAGTCAGTATGCTAGCCTATTTTGAATCCTACTGTGTCAGCAGAACCCTCAGATAGCCCACTATCATCGGAACCTGCTTCCTTGCTCAATTCAAAATATTCGTCGCATCTTTGACTTACTATTTATTTTCACATGCCTTATAAAAAAGTTATATATAAAATTTAATATATAAATAAATTATTTAGGAGGAAAGAATAATGGATAATAAAACATTTATAAAGGAATTGGTAAATAAGTCAAGAAAGGCACAAAAGGCAATTGAAAATTATACTCAGGAGCAAGTTGATGCATTAGTAAGAGCAATAGCCAAGGTAGTTTATGACAATGCCGAAACTTTTTCTAAAGAAACAGTAGAAGAAACAAGAATGGGAGTTTATGAAGATAAGGTAGCTAAATGTCGTTTGAAGTCTGGAGTTATTTGGCAGGATCTAAAAGATAAAAAATCTGTTGGCATAATCAAAGAAGAGCCAGAAAAAGGATTATTATATGTTGCTAAACCAAAGGGTGTCATAGCCGCTATAACTCCAACTACAAATCCTATAGTTACTCCAATGTGTAATGCTATGTTTGCATTAAAGGGAAGGAATTCTATAATAATAGCACCTCATCCAAGATCAAAAAAATGTTCAACTCATACTGTAGAATTAATGAATAAGGAACTTAAAAAATTAGGAGCACCAGAAAATTTGATACAGATAATAGAAGAACCATCCATAGATTTAACTCAAGAACTTATGGAATCTGCTGACGTGGTTGTTGCTACTGGTGGTGCGGGAATGGTTAAGTCTGCTTATTCCAGTGGAAAGCCAGCTTATGGTGTTGGACCAGGAAATGCTCAGGTTATAATCGATGAAGGATATGACTATGTTAAAGCTGCCCAAAATATAATAACAGGAAGAAAATATGATAATGGAATTATATGTTCATGTGAGCAGTCAGTTATAACTCCAGCTAAAGATTATGACAAGATAATGAGTATATTTGTAGAAAATGGTGCTTGTTATATTGATGATGAGGAAAGTATTGAAAAATTCAGAAAAACTATATTTAAAGATGGATCAATAAGTCGTAAAGTTGTTGGTCAATCAGTTCAAGTTATAGCTAAATTAGCAGGTGTAGAAGTTCCAGAGGGATCTAAAATAGTTATATTGAAAGGTAGTGGAATAGGAAAAGATGAAGTGTTTTGCAAAGAAAAAATGTGTCCCTTTGTAGTAGCATTAAAATATGATACTTTTGAAGAAGCAGTTGAAATAGCAAAAACTAACTTATTATTTGAAGGTGCAGGACATACAGTAACAATTCATTCTAACAATGATGAGCATATAAGATATGCAGGTGTTGTTCTACCAATAAGTAGATTAGTTGTTAATCAGCCTTCAACTACAGCAGGTGGAAGTTACACTAACGGATTTAATCCAACTACAACATTAGGCTGCGGATCATGGGGAAATAACAGTATCTCAGAAAATTTAACTTATGAACATTTAATAAATGTTTCAAGAATAGGATATTTTAATAAAAATGTTAAAATTCCTAATGATAAAGAAATTTGGGGATAATATACCAAAAACTGCAAGATAGAAGGGAGACCCATTTATGAAATTATTGAAGATAGTGCCTGAAATTCACAAATTTGATAAGGCAGAAGAATTCATGAAATTCTTTAATGTTGGAAAAGGTGACTATATATTGACAAATGAGTTTTTATATAAGCCATTTCTAGAAAAGTTTAATAATGGTGCAGATGTTGTATTCCAAGAAAAATATGGTGCAGGTGAACCCTCTGATGAGATGATAAATGCAATAATTAAAGATATGAAAGGTAAAGAATATAAAAGGATAATAGCTGTAGGTGGCGGCTCAGTAATAGATATAGCTAAGCTCTTAAATGTGAATTATACTAGTGATTCACTTGATTTATTCGATGGAAAAGTTACTTTAGTAAAAAATAAAGAATTGATTATTGTGCCTACAACCTGTGGAACTGGTTCTGAAGTTACCAATGTATCTGTTGCTGAACTTAAATCAAGACATACCAAAAAGGGGATTGCAGCAGATGAATTATATCCTGATTATGCGGTACTTATACCAGAACTTGTAAAGGGACTACCATATAAGTTCTTTGTAACTAGCTCAGTAGATGCCTTAATTCATGCATCGGAGTCCTATGTGTCTCCAAAGGCTACACCTTTAACTGAAATATTTAGCATAAAAGCTATAGAATTAATTTTAAAGGGATATATTGAGATTTTAGAAAAAGGTAAAGATCATAGAACTGAGATAATCGAAAATTTTGTTTTAGGAAGTAATTATGCTGGCATAGCTTTTGGAAATGCAGGTTGTGGAGCTGTGCATGCACTTTCCTATCCTTTAGGTGGAAATTATCATGTGCCACATGGGGAGGCAAACTATCTATTCTTTACAGAAATATTTAAGACATACTATAAAAAGAATCCAAAAGGTAAGATTAAGCAGCTTAACAAAATATTATCTGATATATTATCATGTAATACAGATAGTGTATATGAAAATTTATCAAAAGTGCTGGATAAATTGTTGCCTAGAAAACCATTGAGGGAATATGGTATGAAAAAAGAAGAAATTGAAACATTTACTGATGCTGTTATAGATGGACAACAGAGATTATTAGTAAATAGTTGTGAGCCATTTTCAAGAGAAGATATAATAAACACTTATAAGAGTTTGTACTAATTTTAATGCATTGTAAAATGTCAAAAGTCTATATATTGAAGCAAGTTCTTAATTCAGGTGGGGATTCTTTTACTCCATCTGAATTTTAGAACTGCGAATGCATGGCTTACTTGGCGTTGGACTCCCACTTTAAGAAAAGTAGAGAGCCCAAATTTTCTTTTTGATTTTGTGTGAATCACTTTCACAGAGTGCGTGGGAGACTTACACCAAGTTAGTCAGGTTAAAGTTATTTATTTAACTATCTTCCTATAATGTAATACTGAATATAGCTCAAAATGAATATATAAAGGCCTAGATTATATGTTAATCTAGGCCTTTAAAAAGTGATTTTTCATGAAGACTACATTTAAAGTATTACCATTTATTTGGTAGTTATTCATTTTAAACCTATAATAATGTAAGCATATAGAAGAAATTTATATAAATCGGTATAAATTGTTAATAATTGAGGAATAAAACTATTTGTAAAATAATGGTATAACGTGATATAGTAATAACCAATAAAGATTTTGTGTTAATAGCTTTTTATTTAGAGTGATGCGTATTACAGTAAATAGTCATAAGATAAATTAATTAAAATTATTACTAATTATGAGGGGTGATGGTATGGGGTTCAACATATATGGATATAGTCAAGTTAAACTTATAGAATTTGGACTAGATTCTATAGATGCAGTATTGTTACGGTATTTTATCGATTTTAAGGAAAGTGGAGCTATGGTGAAAGCAAAAGTTGAGGATGAAATCTATTATTGGGTAAAATATGATAGGGTAATGCAAGATCTTCCTATACTAAATTTGGATAAAGATAGTATTTATGCAAGATTTGAAAATATGACAAGTCTTAATATATTAAAACATAAGATTATAAAAGGCCATACAATATATTCATATTATAAGATTGGAGACAATTATGTTAAGTTAATATCTTGTTTAAAAGAATTATCTCCATATTCCAATTTCAAGAGGCTAGTTTTCGAACCGTAACATTTACATGAATAAGATACGAATTTGCATTCTAAAAGTAAAAATTTACTATTAAAAAAGATATGGATTTGTATATATGAGGAGAGATGCACCAAAAGATGCATCTCCTATTCATATAAGAGTTAATTATAAAGAGGATATATCGATGAAGTTATTACAAGAATAGTATTAGCATATTTCAGATAGCTATTCTATAAAATAAAAATAATTATATATTTCATAAAAAAAGTAGTAAACTAATCTTAGAAAATAATATAGTAAACAATAGGATAAAAGTACATTTTCCAAATAGTAAATATTATTGACAATAAGTTTGTATAGATCTATAATTTTTTGTATAGTATATAAAACATATTGGAAAGGTTTGATTGTTATGGATAATAAAGATGAAATTAGTTTTATTACAAAATGTGTACATGTAGGAAATGATATAGACAAAGAAACAGGAGCTATAAGAAGACCACTTACTATGGCAAATAGTTATAGATTACCTGAAGATGCATCCACACTTAATTGGAGTGATCCTAATAACTTGGTTTACACAAGAAATACTTCTGCAAATCAAATATACCTTCAAGAGAGATTAGCAGCCCTAGAAGGCGGAGAAGATTGTGTGGTACTAGCAAGTGGCGTTTCTGCACTTTCCGGTGTGTTTTTTACATTTCTAGATAAAGATTCTCATGTTATTTGTTCTAATGTTTCATATGTAGCGGTTTATAGGTTATTAAATCAATATTTACCTGAAAAGTATGGTATAGAAGCAACACTTGTGGACAGTGCAAATATAGACGAAATAAAAAAGGCAATACGTCCTAATACTAAACTTATACATATAGAAACACCTGGAAATCCTACTACTAGAGTGAGTGATATTGCTGAAATATCTAAAATTGCAAAGAAGGCTGGAGCATTACTTTCTGTAGATAGTACTTTTGCATCACCATATTTACAACAGCCACTTAAGCTTGGAGCAGATCTTGTGGTTCATAGTTTGACAAAGTACATAAATGGACATGGAGATGCTATGGGTGGAGCTGTAATTGGCAAAAAAGAACTTATAAATAAAATAAAATGTGAAGCAATGGTAAATGTAGGAGGAGCAATAAGTCCCTTTAATGCATGGCTTATTATGCGTGGTGTTGTAACATTGCCTCTAAGAATGAGGCAACATAGTGAAAGTGCCCTTAAGATTGCGCAATTTCTTGAAAACTATCCAGCAGTGAAATTTGTTGCTTATCCAGGACTTAAGAGTCATCCACAGCATGAAATTGCAAAAAAACAAATGAGTATGTTCTCAGGAGTTATATCTTTTGGACTTAATGCAGATGTAGAAACTCATAATAAATTTGTAAATTCTCTAGAAATTGTTATTTCAGCTGTATCCATTGGACATGATGAAAGTTTAATTGTCTACACTGGACCAAAGGACGAAAGAAATCATTTTTATCCAGAAGAATTTAAAGATGGACATCTTAGGTTTAGCGTGGGGCTTGAAGATCCAGATGACATCATAAATGATTTGAAACAAGCCTTTAAAAAATGTGGTTTATAAAAACTATATGAGGTGATTAAAAATTGAAGGATGGACCTGTATTAAAGGATATTATAGATATTGAAGAATTTCAAAAAATACAAGATGATATCGCCTGTTCAACAGGAATTGCAATTATTACAGTAGATTATAATGGAAGGCCTATAACTAAACATAGCATGTGTACTGGATTCTGCAAAATAATGCGTGAAGAAAATGATTCAAGAGAGTTATGCGAAAAGTGTGATTCAATAGGTGGACAAGAATCTGCTAGAATAGGATTACCTTATGTGTACAAATGTTATAATGGACTTATAGATTTTGCGGTTCCAATAATATTAGATGGACAATATATTGGAGCCCTAATGGCAGGACAAGTTTTTACAGAAGAGAGTAAGTCCCTAGAATTAAAAAAAATTATTCTAGGGAAATCAAATACAAAATATGATGAAAAGCTTATGATAGAATACAAAAAATTGTGTGTGATACCTTATAAGAGAATTAAATCCATTGGAAAAATGATGTTTCATATCAGCAATTACATTGTAAGTCAAGCAGCATTAAAAAGATTGCAACAAGAACTTAATGAAGAAAATATTAAATTCATAAATTCTAAAAGATCTCAAATAGAATTAGAAAAGGAATTAAAGGATGCTCAACTAAAAGCATTACAATCTCAAATTAATCCCCATTTTTTATTTAACACATTAAATAGTATTTCAGCATTATCATTAATTGAAGGAGCGCCTAGAATACAGGAGGTTGTCTGTAACCTATCAGCAATGCTTCGTTATACATTAAAAAAGGCAAATGAAATGTCACAATTAGGAGATGAGATTAACTATGTCATATCCTATTTAAATTTGCAAAAAATAAGGTTTGATTCTAGATTGGATTTTAATATTCATATAGATGAGAAATTTAAAGATATTGAAGTCCCTTCTATGATTATACAACCATTTGTTGAAAACTCTATAATTCACGGAATAGAATTAAAAGAAGAAGGTGGACTAATAGAGGTGAAAGCTTATGAATCTGAGAAAAATCTAATTATAAGTATAGAAGATAATGGAGTTGGCATTAATAAAGATAAATTAGAAATTATAAATAAAAAAGGTAAGGATTACGATGAATCTTCTTTTAATAAAAGCGGAATAAGCAATGTGAAGAAGAGGCTGGATTATTGTTATGGAACTATGCATTCAATTGATATAGTCAGTGAAAGGAATGAGGGTACGCAAGTAAAAATAACTATATTTAAACATACATATTAGATTCGAAAAATACACTTCCTTTCATTTATATACAATATTTAAAGGTTTATATCCATTGGTAATAATATAGATATTTATACTGAATACCCAGCTATTAGGACAAAAAAATACAATGAAGAAAGATTATAATTATAAAGTTTTAAGCAAAAAATTACAAGTATAAGGCAAAATAATCTGATGATATAGTGGGATGAATTGTATTATGATATTAAATAGATGGAATAACAGTAGGAGGGCGGTGTAAATTATGAAGAAGTTCTATAGAGGAATTTATTATATCCAATTAAGTAAAGGTTTACAAATATAAAAATTAATACAATTTAACCATGGCTATTTACAATATATAGAAATTACAAACTGTTATTATATCTAATAAGTATTAATTAATATATGTTCTTTTTGAAGATGAAGAGAAATATAGAAAATTATATCTAAACCTTTACAGAAGTTTGAAGGGGAGATGTATATGTCACAATTTATAGCTGAAATGTTAGGAACAATGATTCTTATTATATTAGGAGATGGTGTTGTTGCAAATGTAGTTTTAAGTAAAACAAAAGGTCAAAATTCTGGATGGATAGTTATTACTACAGGATGGGCTTTAGCAGTTGCTATACCTGCTTTTATATTTGGAAATACTAGTGGGGCACATTTTAATCCAGCAGTAACAATTGGATTAGCTGTAATAGGGAAGTTTCCTTGGAACCATGTACTGATATATTTAGTTGCCCAATTATTAGGAGCCTTTCTTGGGGCAGTAATAGTCTGGATATATTATAGGCCTCATTTTAAGGAAACTGAAGATAAGGATGCAAAACTTGCTGTGTTTTGTACTCAGCCAGCTATTAGAGATATGAGTTCAAATTTTATTAGTGAATTTATTGGTACATTTATATTGGTATTTTGTATACTGGGTATATCTAATACAAAGATGGTTGATGGTTTGTCACCTATAGTTGTGGGAGGTATTATTTGGGCGGAAGGACTTAATTTGGGCGGAACAACAGGTTATGCTATAAATCCTGTGAGGGATCTTGGACCACGTATAGCACATTATATTTTGCCTATATACGGAAAAGGAAGTTCGGATTGGAGATATGCATGGATTCCTGTTATAGCACCAATCTGTGGAGGAGTAGTAGGAGCCGTTATTTATAAGCTTATATTTTAGTATATAAATTTTATAGTTTTTTATATAATATTGTAGTATGATTGTTATAGTATAATTATTATAGTAAATAAAATTTATAGGGATAAGAATTAACATAATTAATTATCTTTATATTTTATAGAGGTGATTTCTGATGTATAGTATATTATTAGTTGATGATGAGAAATTACAAAGAGAAGCTTTAAAGATTATATTAGAAAATTTTATAGAGGATATAGAAATTATAGGAGAGGCACGAAATGGCACTGAAGCTATAGAAGTAGATGAAAAACTAAATCCAGATATAATTTTTATGGACATAAAGATGCCTGGTTTAGATGGTATAAAGGCTTCAGAAATAATTAAAAGGAAAAATCAAAATAAGATAATTATAATGGTTACAGCTTACGATAATTTTAATCTAGTACGTAAATCTTTAGTTTTAGGTGTAAACGATTATATCTTAAAACCATTTAAAAATAGGGAATTATTGGAAATCTTAAATACACAAATTAATAATTTAAAGATCAATAGAGAGAAAATAAAGGAAAATTATACTTTGAATTTTAGAGTAAATAATGAGGAAAAGGTTAGGATTGGATCAGGTACAAATAAAGTTTTAGAACCTGCTCTAAAATATATTGAAGAAAACTATAGAGAAGAAATATCATTAGAGAAAATAGCTCATATTACAAATTTAAGTGTGTACTATTTTAGTAGATTATTTAAAAAGCAGATGGGAATTAGTTTTATAACATATATTAGCAGATACAAGATGGATAAGGCAAAAGAGCTTCTTGAAAATACGGATATACCAATAGTAAATATAGCTGCAGAACTTGGATATTATGAATGTGGCTACTTTACAAAGGTTTTCAAAAAAATCACTGGAACAACTCCCAGCAAATATAGAAATGATAATAATAAGGAATAATAAAGTACTATACCTATATTGTGTATAGAATTTAAAAAATACCGAGCACACGTTCGGTATTTTTTTAGCTAAGGCATGTGAAAATAAATAGTAAGTCAAAGATGCGACGAATATTTTGAATATGCCTAAGATTCTTAATTATTTAACAAAAAAATTTAGATGGCAAATTTGTATAAATAGCACAACAAAATATTACCATTAAAGAAAACACAAATTAAGCAATATAGAACAAAAACAGAACAAAATAACATGATAAGGTTTTCAATAATTTGTAGTATTATTTAAGTAATGAAACAATGATATGTTTTATTGTGAAACATATGGAGGGGTGAAAGCGTGAATAAATATATAATGGCTTTAGATCAAGGAACTACAGGTTCAAAATGTATCATTTTTGATGAAGGTGGAAATGTAATTAGTAGTGCTCAAAAAGAGTGTACTCAAATATATCCTAAAGCTGGATGGGTAGAGCAGAATCCTATGGAAATATGGGCAACTCAGTTTAGTGTTGCAGCAGAAGCTATGGCAAAAAGTAATATAGGAGCAGGAGATATAGAAGGTATAGGCATAACAAATCAAAGAGAGACAACTATCGTATGGGATAAAAGAACAGGAGTACCAGTGTATAATGCAATAGTTTGGCAGTGTAGAAGAACAGCAGAATATTGTGATGAGTTAAGAGAACAAGGTTTTGAAGACGTTATAAGAGAAAAAACTGGGTTAATGTTAGACGCATATTTTTCAGCAACAAAGATTAAATGGATTTTAGATAATGTTCAGGGGGCTAGAAAGGAAGCAGAAAAGGGAAATTTATTATTTGGTAATATTGATACATGGTTAATATGGAATCTAACCAAAGGTAAAGTTCATGTAACCGATTACACAAATGCCTCCAGAACTATGTTTTATAATATATAATTTGGATTGGGATAATGAATTATTAGAATTATTTGGTATACCTAAGGCTATGCTTCCAGAAGTAAAACCATCAAGCTGCATTTATGGTAATACTGATGAAGTTATATTTGGTGGATCTATCCCTATATGTGGTGATGCAGGGGATCAACAAGCATCTCTATTTGGGCAAACCTGTTTCAATGAAGGGACTGCTAAGAATACTTATGGCACTGGATGTTTTATATTGGTTAATACCGGAGAAAATGCTATAAAATCTAAAAATGGCTTATTGACTACAATAGCTGTAGGTATAGATGGAAAAGTAGAATATGCATTAGAAGGTAGTATATTTATGGCAGGAGCTTCTATTCAGTGGCTAAGAGATGAACTTAGAATGATTAAGACAGCAAGTGATACTGAGGAATATGCAGAGGCGGTAGAAGATACGGATGGAGTTTATGTAGTACCAGCTTTTGCAGGTCTTGGTGCTCCTTATTGGGATCCTTATGCAAGAGGGACCATAGTTGGACTTACAAGAAGATCAAAAAAGGAGCATATAATTAGAGCCACATTGGAAGCATTGGCATATCAAACCTATGATGTATTAAAAGCTATGGAAGAGGATTCAGGCATAAAGTTAAGAATACTAAAAGTTGATGGAGGAGCATGTGTAAACAATTTTCTTATGCAATTTCATGCTGATTTATTGAATATTACAGTGGACAGACCTAAGGTTGTGCAGACAACAGCCATGGGAGCAGCTTATCTTGCTGGTTTAGCAGTAGGGTACTGGAGAGATAGAGAAGATATTGTAAGGAATAGGGAAACATCAAGAATATTTACACCAAATATGGAAGAAGAAAAAAGAAAAGATTTATTAAAGAATTGGCATTTGGCAGTGGAAAGATCAAGAAACTGGGCTAATTCATAAAACTTAAGTATTTATAAGCAATATATAGTATTTTAGCATAGTAAAATTTCTAAAATAGGTCATAGAACAAATAGAAATTCAGTATAAAAAATTTATATTTATATTTGGAGGTATAAGATGTTTGATGTAATTATTATTGGAGCTGGTGTAATAGGCTGCTCTATAGCTAGAGAAATATCTAGATACAATATGAAAATTTGTGTTTTAGAAAAAGATATTGATGTTGCCAATGGAACAAGTAAGGCTAATAGCGGAATAGTTCATGCTGGTTACGATGCAAAATTTGGTTCTCTTAAATCACTATTAAACGTTAGAGGTAATAAAATGTTTGATAGACTGTCTGAGGAATTAGATTTTCCATTTAAAAGAAATGGATCATTAGTACTGTGTTTTAATGAAGAAGACTTAGATAAACTAAAGGCATTAAAAGAAAATGGAGATAAGAACAAAGTTCCAAATTTAAAAATACTTAATAAAGAAGAAATAAAGACTATTGAGCCAAATGTAGGAAACAATGCAGTAGCTGCCTTATATGCACCTACTGGTGGAATTGTTTGTCCTTATGAAATGACTATAGCCTATGCAGAAAATGCATATGACAACAATGTTCAATTTCAACTGGAAACAGAAGTAAAAAGTATAATAAAAGATAATTCAAAGTTTATCATAAATACAGATAAAGGTGAATTCACTTCAAGACTTATAGTAAATGCATCCGGTTTATTTGCAGATGAAATAAATAATATGTTAAGCGAAAATAAATTCAACATTATACCTAGAAAAGGTGAATACTGTTTATTTGACAAGGATGCTAGAGAAAGTTTGGAGAAAACCTTATTTCAACTTCCAAGCAATATGGGGAAAGGTGTACTTGTTACACCTACAGTGGACGGAAATTTATTAATAGGTCCTAGTGCAACAGATATTGAAGATAAAGAAGATTTATCAACAAGTGGTCAGGGACTTGATGATATATTATCTAAGGCAAAACTTACAATAGATAAAATACCTATGAGACAAATAATAACTTCATTTTCTGGACTTCGCGCTCATTCTGAAAGAAATGATTTTATAATAGGAGAAGCTGAAGATGTACCTAATTTTATAAATGCTGCAGGAATTGAATCACCTGGCCTTTCTAGTGCTCCAGCTATTGCTGAAATGGTTAGGGATATGGTAGTAGAAAAACTTTCACCAAATAAAAATGAAAACTTTAATCCTATTAGAAAAGGTATTCCTAAATTTAGGGAAATGACTAATGAGGAAAGATCAAAATTAATAGCTAAAGATGGGGCTTATGGAAGAATAGTTTGCAGATGTGAGATTGTCACTGAAGGAGAAATTATAAATTCAATTAAAAGACCTCTTGGAGCAAAGACTTTGGATGGAATAAAAAGGAGAACTAGATCAGGTATGGGTAAATGCCAAGGGGGATTCTGTTCAAATAAAATAGTTGATATTATATCAAGAGAACTAGATATACCTCTTGAAGATGTAAGTAAATTTGGAAGTAATTCAAATCTACTTACAGGAAAGATAAAAGAATAAGTTTAATAAATATTATCCCATAACTAATTATTGGAGGTTAGAATAATGCAGCAATATGATATTGTAATTATTGGGGGTGGACCAGCGGGTCTTGCCGCTGGAATAAAGGCCAAAGAAGAGGGAATCGATAATATATTAATAATAGAAAGAGACAATAAACTGGGAGGAATATTAAATCAATGTATCCATAATGGGTTTGGACTGCATACGTTTAAAGAAGAATTGACAGGCCCTGAATATGCACAAAGATTTATAGATAAAGCTGTATATATGAAAATACCATATAAATTAAATACAATGGTAATTGATATAAGTAATGATAAAAAGATTACTGCTGTTAATGATAAAGATGGAATTATGGAAATACAAGCTAAAGCTATTGTTTTAGCTATGGGCTGTCGTGAGAGGCCTAGAGGAGCTATCAATATACCGGGAAGTAGATGTGCTGGTATATATTCTGCAGGTACTGCTCAAAAATTTGTAAATATAGAAGGATATATGCCAGGAAAAGAAGTTGTAATACTTGGGTCAGGTGATATCGGACTGATTATGGCAAGAAGAATGACTTTTGAAGGATCTAAAGTAAAGGCTGTAGTTGAGGTAATGCCATACTCAGGTGGATTAAAAAGAAATATTGTACAATGTTTAGACGATTATGATATTCCTCTTAAACTATCCTATACAGTGACAAATATAAAGGGTAAAGAGAGAGTTGAAGGTGTTACAATAGCAAAGGTAGATAAGAATAGAAAGCCAATTAAGGGAACTGAAGAATTTATTAGTTGTGATACTGTACTTCTATCAGTAGGACTTATACCAGAAAATGATCTTTCAAAAAAGGCAGGAGTTAACTTATCAAATGTAACTTCAGGAGCTTTTGTTAATGAAAGCTTACAAACAAGTGTTGAAGGTATATTTGCCTGCGGTAATGTGTTACATGTACATGACTTGGTTGATAATGTTACATTAGAGAGCATGAATGCAGGAATAAATGCTGCTGAATACGTTAGAGGTAAAAGATTTGAAAATAGAGGTATGGAAATTGTACCATCCAAGGGTGTAAGATATACTGTACCAACTTATATAAATGCTGAAAATGTAGAAAAATCTATAGATGTTAGGTTTAGAGTGGGAGATGTATTTGAAAATAGTTATATATCCGTATATTTTGGTGATATAAGAGAAATGCACATAAAGAAGAGTATTTTAACACCAGGAGAAATGGAAACTATAAAAATTTCTAAGGATATGTTAGTTAAACATTCTGATTGTAAAAAAATAGATATAATAGTTGAGAGGGGATAAGAAATGAGTAATATTAGAGAATTAACTTGTATAGGATGTCCCAAAGGTTGTTCTTTAAAAGTGTATTTAGAAGGAAATAGTGTAAAAAATGTAGAAGGAAATACTTGTAAAAGAGGAGAAATATATGGAGAAAAGGAATGTACAAATCCTACTAGAATTGTTACTTCATGTATAAAAGTAAGCGGTGGAGTTGAAAATGTTGTTTCAGTAAAAACTGAACAAGATATTCCAAAGGGCGAAATATTTAAGTGCTTAGAATTGCTGAAAGATGTAACTGTAGAAGCACCTGTTTCAATAAATGATATAATAGTAAAAAATATAGACAATACAGGTGTAAATATTATAGCTACAAAAAATATAGAATTGAAGCAAG